>CAZPIM010000044.1:15751-21982 GCA_964586385.1 uncultured Anaerolineaceae bacterium | reverse complement strand
GGGAACATGGTAATTACGTGCTGGAATCCCAGCAAAAGCATTTGCCCAAATGGGGGTCGGTCATCTGGAAGATAACCAATTACTTTAGTACTAGTTGCCATACGAGTCTTCCTCCCTCTAAAAGGAAATATAGGATGAATAAAATAGGTTACTTTTGTATTGATTTTTGGGTTTAGGAGATCATTAATGTGGATTGGATTTCTCCTCCAAACGAATCCAGGATCACTAACGATACGAGATTCCCTTACCCTGGAGAAAAAAGAAGCCTTTCAATGCTGTCTGCCTTCACCTCCTTCGCTTCCGAAATTTTTGCGTTCTCCACGCTGATTTTAAAAACACAACAAATTTATCCGCTGCAGCGGGATAGGAGAAGCGCTAAGACAATAACAATAGCAATCATTGGGAGTATATAAATTACGAGTTTACCTTCTGCTGAAGAAGTTAAACCCCCGACTGTATCTTTCGCTACGGCTTTTACATAATCAGATTCTGAAGCTTTTTTATAAACCACATCCTCTGTTGCCTTGCCAGCGGATTTTGCTGCTAAACGGGCTTCCAATGCTTTATCCAAAGTTTCAAATGCGGTCCGCATCATGCTCTTCGCAACACTGTCGATCATACGTTGACCAACACTGGCCAATGTACCACCAATGGAGAGATCGGCATCATATTTCAGAACAGTTTGCTCAGCACCTTGCTCCACAAATTGAGCATTTCCGGCACCTTTTACAAATCCGGGTGCGCCTTTACCTTCAACTAACAAGGTGGTGCTTTCCGGTGGAACAGGGTTTTGCATGGTTAATTTACCATCGAATGCACCAGAGACTGGTCCAATTCGAATGTTCATTTTCCCTACATATTCGGTTTCGGAAATCTTATCCAATTTATCCATTCCGGGTACTGCACTTGCCAATACAACCGGATCTTGAATCATATCCCATACATCCTGACGAGGACCATTAAATAGATGTTCGCCTTCGATTTTCATTAAAACTTTCCTCCAATAAAATGTTGATTATTTTCCAGTGAAATAGCGAAAAGCGCTTAAGCGCTTTTCGCTTTCTGAACATAGTGAAAAAGCATGCTGGGATTGAGTGATGACTCAACGATATCCAGGTCATTTTCGTACAGTGCATCCTCAAGGGCTTGCATAAAACAAGCAGGGACGCAAATTGCACCAGCCTCACCAATACCTTTAATTCCTAAAGGATTTAGTGGGGATGGTGTTACAGAATGTTTGATTTCCATTTTTGCGGGCATATCGCTGGCTTGTGGGAAAAGGTAGTCCATGTAAGATGCTGTCACCATTTGACCATATTCATCATACACTAATTTTTCGTAAAACGATTCACCAATTCCCATTTGTAAACCGCCGTGCAATTGACCATCCACGATCATTGGATTGATCGGAGTGCCACAATCATCCGTTAGCACCAATCGTTCAATTTTTGGTTTACAAGTTTCTGCATCCACATCCAAAATCATACCAAGACATCCGAAACCGGTCGCACCATGCGGTGGTCCATAATACGCGGCTGCTTCCAAACCGGGTTCCATGCCTGGTTCTACTGTGCCACGGGTCGGGTTCGCTTTCATCGCCAATTCGCCTAAGGAGATAAATTTTTCAGGCACATCCGCAATTCGAACTACGCCATCTTCCAATTCCAGTTCTTCAACCGGTGTATTAAGCAGTTTACTTGCCAGGTCTAAAGCCTTTTCACGAACTTTAACGGATGCCTGGTGGACTGCTGTACCAACCAGGGTGATACCGCGGCTGGCAAATGCCCCAACACCCCATTGGAATTGTCCGGTGTCACCTATCACAACGTTAATATCGGTCACCTTAACACCGAGTTGGCTGGCAGCAATTTGAGCAAATGTGGTGTAATGTCCCTGTCCCTGATTGCTATAGGCACAAACGACATTTACTTTCCCGGTCACACCAACCATTACTTTTGCACCTTCATAAGGACCGACTGCTGTGCCTTCGGTAAACATGATGATGCCAATACCCTTATGTTTTCCTTCAGCACGTAATTTGGGCTGGATTTCTTTTTTAAATTTTTCGTACTCAATCGCTTCGACAGTTTTTTGTAATGCATATGGATAATTACCGCTATCCAGAATATTCTCAACAAAATCCTGCCCGGTAATACCTGTCTTAAATGGGAAAGCTTCTGGTTGCAAAAGATTTTTCTGACGCAATGCCACCGGATCCATACCCAGTTTTTTGGCTGCAGCATCAATCAATCTTTCCATTACAAAAATACCATGCGACCGGCCTGCACCACGTACTGGGGTGACAACCATCTGATTGGTAAATACCATCTTAATTTCTGTTAAGTAATTCGGAACATTATAGTTACTGACAACATGTGTCTGTGTATTCAGTGGTATTGTCATCCCATAGGGATCGTACGCACCGGTGTTGTGATAAAAGATATCTTTCACACCCAGGATAGTACCATCCTGCTTGAGGGCAATTTCTGCATAATGGACCTGATCTCGTTCAGATGTTGTTCCCAGGAAATTCTCACGACGATCTTCAAACCATTTGATCGGTCGTTTTAATTTCATGGCGATCCAGGGAACGATTACATCATCGATTTGAGAGGACATAATTTTTGGACCAAAACCACCACCGATGGCAGGATTGATCATACGAATTTGGTTTTCCATTAATCCCAGGTATCTTGCAATGCTGTTACGCATTGGGATAGGACCCTGTGTGGTCGCCCAACAGTTCAGGATTTTCATGTTCTCATCCCACTGGGCTACAAAACCACGGTTCTCAATGGCACCGCCAGATACGTGGGTGGTGACAATTCGTTTCTTGATGACGATGTCTGCCTCAGATGCGGCTTTCGCGTAGTTGCCAACTTCCTGGACCACATCGGCAGCCAGGTTGGATTCAAGATCTTCATGGACAAGTGCAGAACCCGGTTCAAGTGCTTTCTCCAGGTCGCCTACGTAATCCAGCATTTCAACATCAAGGTAAATATAATCCAGTGCATCTTCCGCGATATAGCGGCTTTCTGCCACAACCACAGCGATCGGCTCACCCGAAAATCGGATTTTATGTTTAGCAATGCATTCCAGAGGTCGTGCATGAAACACTGCACCAGGGATCGCAGTTGGTGGGGGTACCTGTAATGGGCCAGCCTTCCAGTAATCACCCAAATCCTCGGCAGTGTAAATTGCGACTACACCGGGGATTTTCTTGGCTTCGCTGGTATCGATGCTTTTAATGACACCATGAGCGTAATCACTACGCTTGATCGCCATGTGAAGCATACCGGGCAAAACGATATCATCAATATATGTCGAATTTCCGGTTAACAAACGGGGATCTTCATTCCGTTTGATTGATTTAGAAATTAATGATTCTGTCACGGTTCACCTCTCTTTACTGATCGCGAGCCGCAAGTTTTTTTGCAGCCAATTGGACAGCTTCCACGATATTCTCATATCCAGTGCAGCGGCAGAAGTTACCATCGATAGCTTCCCTTGCTTCTTCTGCAGTTGGATTTGGATTTTTTCCCAGATATTCAACCGTGGTCATTAAGAAACCTGGTGTGCAGAAACCACACTGCAAGGCGTGTTTCTCTTGAAAAGCTTCCTGAATAGGATGCATTTTTTCCATGGTGCCAAGAGATTCAACGGTCTTAATATCTGTTCCATCTGCCATCACTGTAAATTGAATACATGATCGGACAGCTTCGCCATCCATCAATACAGTACAAGCACCGCATAGACCATGTTCACATCCAACATGCGTACCTGTAAGCCCAAGATCATGGCGAATGAAATCACTTAACAACAAACGGGGTTCAACTTCTCTTTCGTAAAGTGTTCCGTTTACAGTAATCTTTACTTTTACTTTGTCTGCCATTTTGCCCTCCTACTTCTTTGCCCGCTCAACCGCTTCATTGAGTGAGCGGCGAACTAAAACATGAACCAGGTTACGGCGATATTCTGTAGTTCCGTGAATATCGGTACCAGGATCGCATTCATTTTGGGCAACATAAGCAGCCACTGCCTCGATTGCTTCCGCAGTTGGCACCTGACCAACCAAAACTCTGCGTGGTTCCTGCGTTAAAACCGGGGTTTCTGCAACACTAAAAAGAACTACGCTGACATCTTTTACTTTGATACCGTCCATCACAACTTTACTGATGGCAGCAGCCTGAGCGTAGCCACCGCGTTGGCGGGATATCTGTTTGTAACTGCACCCTGTTCCCGGGAGTAAACCGGGTAATAACACTTCCGTCAACATGTCTTCTGGTTCCAATACGGTCATAAAAGGACCCATAAAGAAATCCTGAGCATCCACTACGCGCTCGCCTTTTTTAGATTGGATTTTCATCTTCGCATCCAATAATAAAGACAAAGCTGGAATTTGTGCAGCTGGGTCAGCATGAGCAACTGCCCCACCGAAAGTTCCGCGATTTCGAATCTGCTTATGTGCAATATTTGGCATAACTTCAGCAATAATTGGGAATCGTTGTTTTACAATGTCACTGTCTTCAACAGCACTATCACGAGTCATGGTACCAATCGCTAACCCACCATTATCTGTGGGTTTGATGTAAGACAATTCAGTAACCTTATTCAGGTCAACCAGCGCGGCAGGACGAGCCATGCGAAAATTCATGGCCGGAATCAAACTCTGCCCGCCAGCCAGCACCTTCCCAGAATATCCGAGTTCCGTTAATTTATCCAGAGCCTCTTCTAAACTGGTAGGAGCAAAGTAATCAAATGGAGCTGGCTTCATATAGACTTTACCTCCTGAAAAATTAGTTGCGTAACCAACAATTATTTGTTTTTTTTCTTAAAAGAATTGTGGAAGACGTTGATAAGAAATCTTTAAGATGTGAGAGATTGTTTGGGAATTTAAATCGATGTGGGTATTAGAAAGCAAAGGGCAGAGCTCTACTCCGATTCTTGAAAATTCAACCCTGCTTACAAAAGCAATAAGGGTTGCCAGAGAATTGATCTTGTTCTTCGAATTTCGGATGGAGGCTGGGTGAATAAATGCTTTTACAATTTGGTTTTGTATCAGCATAAGCAACCTGTTTCTTTTTCCTTCCATTCGATTTAGAAAATTCGTCTGTTCCAAACGCAATCTGTCACCACCTCATTATTATGATTACTGCCCTCCAAAAAATCAAGTATTGAAGGGCAGTAATTTCTAGAATAAATTTATCCTTCTTTGAAGGCTACAAAACGTCCCCACATGGATTCAATTTCCATGCCGCGTTGTACAAAACAACCGATGTAATATCGGCCACTTGGCACATCAGCAATTTCGAGGCCAAGATTTTCGGCATGCACGATCTTCTTGGGGAACAAGTTGTAATGCATATCCTGGTAGTACTCATCCAGAGGATACATTTCATCCCAACTCTTGCCAAAATCACGGATTAATTTTTGATTGGCTTCTTCAAATGTTTTGGGGTGCCAATTTCTTTGAATGGTATTCATCGGGTGATCAGCGGCTACACAATCGACACCGATCCATTTGATTTTCTTCTCGGCTGCCCATTTGGCAAAATCCGGTGACGGACCTGGGTGTTTGATCATATAACGGAACTCGTCCGAATCCTTGCTCATCCAGCCAAACTTGTACCAACCGGTCTTAATGACCAGAATGTCGCCTTCGTGAATATCAACCACAGATTCAATCATCGCTGGAGTATAAACACTGGAATTACTCACAAGATGTGAAATGTCTGCAACAACACCGGGTCCAACCCATTCTTCCAAAGGAACTTCACCAATAGCTCGGCCATTCGGATAGAAATGTTTCTCGCCATCCATATGCGTTGCCAGATGGATGGATGCATTACAAATGGATCCGTTTCTGCCCATACCGAAAAATACACCGGCACCACGTTTAAAGAATTTAATGCTGAGTGGTTCATAATTTGCCCATTGAGGAGACCGGACGCTAAATGGCACCGACATGTCAAACATTTTTACTTTGCCCATTTCACCAAAAAATTCTTTTTCAGACATACCTTTTGGTGCTTGATAAGCAACAACACGTGCCCAGGCGCTCTCTGCTTCTACAAATGGAATTGGTTGGCAGGTAATCCAGGCACGTTGATTCTTTAATTGATCAATATCGCCCACAATCGCTTCAACCATCAGGAAATGCTTGGCTGGCATTTTGATATGTGTCAGTTCATAGTACCAATCCATTGGGAACATTTCATCCCAGGTCTTACC
>CAZPIM010000044.1:0-15651 GCA_964586385.1 uncultured Anaerolineaceae bacterium | reverse complement strand
ACTTTTTTCTCAATCATTTCCGGGGTGTAGAGGTCATAATCTCCAACCATATCGGAAATGTCTGCCACAACACCTTCACCACTTAAATCATAGAGTGAAACGTCACAAATTGATCTTCCACCGGAATGATAGGCAGTCTCACCGACGAGATGTGTGCCGACCGAATTACTCCAGTTTAGGATTTGACCATTTGCACCAGCACCACCGCCATACGCACCGGTAACACGTTTAAAAAAGTGAATTTCCAGAGATTTATCTCCCGGGAAAGGTGGGGTGAAAATACTGCACCCTTGTGTCAGATCATACATTTTGGCATTCGCCATCATATTAATAAAACTTTTTCGATCCATTAATCCCTCCAATTAGTAACTAATAAAGGCATACCTATATGCCATATTTTTCTGCAAATGCGACTAAAGCGTCTTCAAAAACTTTCATTGGTGCGCTGACGACACCTGCGCCAACCTGACCTACGCCCGGATCTTTGTGTGCCACGCCGGTGTTTACACGTGGGGTCATATTGGTTTCAACAACTTTTCTCAAATCGACACCAGTTGGGGTTCCACGGAAATCCAGGAACGGGATGGTGAAGTGTTTGTGCTCCCCAAATGTTATCTGGTACATATCCAGGGTTGTGTTAATGGCATCGCGTGGTGTTCCACCGATGAAAGTAACCAATGCCGGGGCAGTTGCCATGGCAAAACCACCAATACCGGCTGTTTCAGTAATGACACTATCGCCGATATCCGGGTTTGCATCTTTTTCGGTAAATCCTGCAAAATAAAGTGCTTTTACGATTGGTGATGGAGCAGTAAACCATTGATCGCCCAAACCGCTAACACGAATTCCCCAATCAGTGCCATTGCGTGCCATCACTGTTACGATTGTTGATCCTTCAATATTATGACCGGCCATCGTCATTGTTTTGCATCCAGCCATAACAGGGTTAAGAATTGAGAGCGCATTTTCACCAAGGAATTTAATAACCTCAAATGCAGATGCTGCATCTTTGGCATTTTTGGCGATATATGGAGCCAATAAATTAGTGTACAACAAAGAAGCGGCATCCAAACGGTTATGACCATCATCACCCATATGCAAGGCTTTCGCTAATAATGTGCGCAGGTCAAGACCGCCCATTTCCTTTAAAGCTACATCAACTGCCGGCCCAAGAACATTATTTAGCCATTGCATGCGGTTAAGTACTTCTTCGCTGTAGGCTCCCATGCGCAAAACTTTTCCACGGCCTTCATTCAAACCTGAGAAAGCCTTGTAACCGGTGGTTATATTCTCGACAATATAAACCATCATGGAAGGGGACATCACACCAGCCATTGGTCCGGTTGAATCATATTGGTGACATGGTGCAAATTCAATTTCACCACTGGCAAGTCTTTTTTCAGCTTCTTCAGCAGTCTTTGCCAGACCTTCAAGCATCATGGCACCAATCATTGCGCCACGAACTGGACCTGCCATGCGTTCCCATGTTACAGGTGGACCTGCATGCAGGAACAATTTATCATGCATTCCAGGAATTACATCTTTGGCTTTGGCTACACCAACCACGACCGGTCTTGCATCCATAAAGGCATCAATTGCTTTTTGGTTAGCCTGATCAATATTTATTGTCATTTCACACTCCTTATTAGGATATTGATAAATTAAACTTATTCGAACAAAATACGGAAAAGCAATTAGCTAAACTTCTTCATTCTTTCCAAAATATTTGCCAATTTTTCATTACCACCGGCAGGAGGACGCCAATCAACATGCACTACTGTGGTTTCCTGCGCCTGAAGGTTTTCTGCAAATGATTCCAAACCAACATTAATTGCTTCCAATTTCCGGGAAAGGGTTTCCAGGTCAACTGGTTTAAAGGTGAAGGTCTCTTCAGCCGGTTGATTGATAGTGCGCAAGATGGTTCCTGCATAGTTTACAACTTCTTCATTGGAGGAAGAAACCCAGGCGCCAGCTGCGCGTAATTGTGCTACCTGATTGTCGAGGTTTTGGGGATCTTCATCGGTTCCTGTTGCAACAACCACAACTTCCAAATATCGTCCGGCTTTTTCTGCTATCTGTTTGGCTTTAACAATAGCGGGAGCTAATTCACTGGCAGGATCAGGATGTGAACCAAATCCAATTACGACGTCCAGCATAATGACGGCAACATCAGGATCCTTCGATTCTTCCAGGAGCCGTCGAATACGCATTTCATTGTCCATCATCGGGTGCAAGCGACCAACTGTGAATTCGTCTTCGCCCAGATCAACAATACAGTTTTCTTCGCTTTTCAATGAATCTTTTAATTTGTTTTCTTTGTTGATGGGAGCATTCGCCCAGACACGACCAATATAACCTTCTAATAAAAATTGTGCTTCATAAGCCAATGTGCCACCAGAGAATAAACCGCGGAAATAACGCTGCCCT
This sequence comes from uncultured Anaerolineaceae bacterium, assembly GCA_964586385.1. Lineage (GTDB taxonomy): Bacteria > Chloroflexota > Anaerolineae > Anaerolineales > Anaerolineaceae > UBA6170. The sequence goes on along the minus strand of CAZPIM010000044.1, from coordinate 13,224 downwards.
TTGGCAAATTTTTCAACCGGTAATTGGCTTGCAGATTTTAGTTCGGGAGGATTTTGTGCCAATTGAACGGATAAAGCGGCAGCATCATCCATACCGGTAGCAAACCACAGATTTCCTTCCTGGCGGGAAGTTGGTTTTCTGGCAATAAAATTAATCACAACCGGTTTATTGATTTGGCGCGCTTTTCGAATTACTTTTTCAGCAACCTGTGGCGCAGGGGGTTTCGAAACAAGGGTTATGACTTTCGTTTCAGGATCACGCGCAAGTACATCCAGAGCCATCAGGAATGTTGCTGCACCCACCGGGTCTTTTAAATCACGGCCGCCAGTTCCAATACCGTGCGTTATACCGCTCCCCAATTGATGAATGCGGGTAGTGACCTGTTGCAAGCCTGTCCCGGCTGCAGCGACCACACCAACGGGACCTTTTCGGATTTTATTGGCAAATCCCAATCCGATCCCGCTGATCATCGCAGTTCCGCAGTCCGGTCCCATAACCAACAAACCCTTTTCTGCTGCTGTTTTCTTTAAAGAAATCTCGTCTTCAACGGAGACATTATCACTAAAAAGGAACACATGTTTGCCTAGATCCAAAGCTTTGCGTGCAACACTGGCCGCAAACCGACCTGCGACAGAAATCAATACCCAGCTGGAATCCGGCAGCATGTCAGCAGCGCCTTCCAGACTTTTAGGGCGGTAATCCTGATCTACAGTGGATTTCTTGCGGGTCAGCAGTTCATCGACTTTCGCGATAGCTGCCAACGCCATTGCCTCATCTTCAGCCCGAATAACAATGACCATGTCATCCGGTTTGGCTGCATTTACTTGCGGATTTACCAGATCTATATGTGCTAATATTTCTTTGTTTTCCTCGGTACCCATAACAACACCTGCATCCTGTACCCCTTCCAATTGGGACATGGATCGTTGGAGTTGCATGAGAACAGCTGAATCATAATAAGTACCTGATCGTATCTCAGATTTAATAACTGTCATTTTTTTGCCTCCAGTTTTCGTATCTCAACCTGGAAATTAGAATTTCCATAAAATTGGAATACGAAATAATTATTGCAATTTATCTTATTCATAGGGAATAGCGGATTTTTCAATCTTTTTTCCTGAATGGAAAACAAGCCCTATCCAAAGATAAGCTTGTTCATATTGTTTCCGTTCTGACTATGAAAAAAGGGTTGTGAAACCTGAAGCTGAAAAAACATTCAATCAAAAACTCTTTTGACTTATTAAATTTTTATCAGCTTTCTCAATCGCATTTTTCATTTTTCAAGCGGAATAATATCTTTAATACTATTGTTAATGATCTACCAATAAAATATTTATTTATATAAAAAAAGTATTTTTAGCGGATTTTTGTCGCTAAATTTGAAAAAATGGATGGATCAGAACAACTGATCCATCCATTATGAAAGTGTAACTAAAGTTCCAATTTCTCCGGCATGCGCATCACTTCATTTGCTTTGCGAATTTCATCGGTTGGATTGAAGTCCATTTGGTTGCCAATATAATTTGGCAGCCATTCTTTGAGAGAATTTTTCCAGGAATCCTCGGTCACATAGTAGATCTTTGCGCCGCCCAATTCGTGCTGGTATTCTGGCCAGGGCTTTGTCGGTTGGGCCATTGCCAAACCAGCCATACGCCAACCATTGTAACTTTCGAAAGTTGACCACCATTCTTTTACTTTTACAACTTCCATTGCATAGTATGTTTTGGCATAATACATCGCCCAGCCAACTTTACCGCGGCGGGAGAAAGCCATGGTGTGCAAACTAACTGCACGATCTTTATCCATAATACGACCATTAGCAAAACCCACAAACTCACCATCGATCAAACCTAAAAGGGTAAAAGGATCTTTCAAACGTTTTCGAACAACAGCTAAGATTTCACCATAAACGCGAACACCGACGATGTCATAGAAGTCTTTGTTTACTTCCATTACTTTTTTCATAAACTCCAGGAGCATGGGGACATCCTGTTCGGTCATGGAACGGATAAACATGGTGCGGCCATCTCCCAATAAGAAAGAGGCATCCTGCCATGGTGGTAATTTCATTGGAGGTGGGCTTAACAAACCTTCAATTTCAGAAACTTCAATTGACATTTTATCTACAGAAACTGGAACGGGGGGTGTTACTTTCATTTTTTTACTCCTAATAAATAATATGGTTAAACACGATTTTGTGAATTTGAAAATAAATTACATATCAAAAACCCGACGCGAACGTTTCGTGCGACGGGGTGCGCCAATAAATGCTATTCAAATCCACTAAGTCCTCTACGAATAATTAAGGCAAGCACATCCTTAAGTATAGCATTCAGAAAAAACCGAGTCAATAACATTTGTCCGACAATTGTATTATTTTGCACTTAATTTCACAATAAAAACCCGATTTCTCCCAATAAAAAATACATTTATCAAAATTATCGAAAATATTCCAGTTATCCGGTCGTTTTTTGCCCTTATTATGATGTTCATCCTTAATATTTTGACAATTTGCTTAATTATGTGTTTTTAATGATTTGGCAGTGGTATAACAGATACTAGTCCCCCTAGTTATATTGTCAGACAAATTTCTTGAATTTTTCAACCTTTTTATTGGTAGTCAACAGGTTGAGATTTGATTTTATTGATATGAACGTGAATAGATTAAGGAGTAAACAGTGGATTGGTCCATAATTGTTATTATTATTCAACTAATATTTTTGGAAGGTATTCTTTCCATTGATAATGCAGCAATCTTAGGAGCAATGGTAGCCCGGTTACCTGAACATGATCCGATACCATGGCCGAAATCATTAAAAAAGTTGGGGCATATTCTTGATAAACCCCTTGGCTCACAACGAATGGCTGCTTTACGTGTGGGTTTGATCGGTGCATACGCAGGCCGCGGAATCATGCTTTTACTGGCGAGCGTAATCATTCAAAATCCCTGGCTAAAAGTCATCGGCGCAATTTATTTGATCCGATTAGCTCTGGATGACCTGGGAGCACCCGGTCATGAAGGTAGTGAAGATGATTCAATGCAACCTGTCAAGCATGCCGGATTTTGGATAACAGTGCTGAATGTTGAACTCATGGATCTGGCGTTCAGTCTGGATAACGTGGTGGCTGCAGTTTCACTTTCCAGTCACATTTTAATCGTTATGCTTGGCGTTGCAATTGGTATTCTTGTTATGCGCTTTGCTGCGGGAATATTCAGTCATGTCGTACAACGAGAGCCAATTTTAAAACAGGCTGCGTACATCCTGGTTTTTAACATTGGGATCGAAATTCTCCTTGAAGAATTCGCACATATCGAATTTAACGATATGGCCAGATTTGGGATTTCGCTCGCAACGATCGCGCTTTCACTTGCCTATGCTCATTTGCCATTTATGAAATTTTTCCGGCCACTCTTAATTTGGTTGGGTCAGGGATTTTCATTGATCAACGGCTTAATTGCCTGGGTACTTCTACCATTTAAGGGTTTCTTCTCCCTGCTTGGAAAAATATTCCGCCGCCCACAAACTTCCTCAGGAAGCTGATTATCTTCGAAATCTATAAAACGGGTTCAATTATTAGCTGATCCCAGTGAAAAAGTAAAAAACCGGAATAAAAAACCGGTTTTTTTTGTAAATGAATGTGTACATAATGGATTGAAACCTGTGAGATTTTACATCCTCACTTTTGAATTCTTCTTTTTTGCGTTACTTCAGTTCTTTTTCCATCCAAACGACCTGGGTTGTCCCAAAATAATGTGATGGGAAACCTGCAATCGTAAAACCACGTTTCTCAAAATAGGCAGTCGTATTTAGCCTGGACATACATCCCAAAACTTTAAATCCATTTTCTTTGGCAGCAGTTTCAACCGCCTGGATTAATTTCAATCCAATTCCGCGGCGTTGAAAAGCCGGATCAACAGCCAAATGTGAAAACCAGCCTGTTCCACTGGATTTTTCAAGTACTTTAACCACCCCGACGATTTTCCCTGTTTCTTCGTCAACCGCCATAAAATGTTGGCTAATCGGTTCGTAATCATCTTTTTCCGTATCTTTGGGTTGACCCCAAGGCGCTCGAAGGACACGATAACGCAATTCATAATACGCTTTAAATTCTTCACGGGTTTTTGGGCTTTTTATCGAAATCATTGTTTGCTCCTGTTATTTGGAGATAATATCATATTTTTACTTTCTTTTATAAAAAATTCATTTCGTTTTTTTAATGTTCAGTTTAGGTTTAAGGTGAATCTGAACAATATTTTTATCAAACGAATAGCTCTTTTTACAATTTGAGACCAGATTTTTCCTTCGTTATTAAAAATGATATGACAAATATCCGTTTTCAACTGAATAAATATATAAAAATTCTCAATTTTCTTTTTTAAACATTGACTCACACAACAAAACGAGTAACATATAGATTAAAGCTGGGGGGACCAGCTTTTTCTATTTTCCCAACCTAACCGTAGTTTTTATAAATGAGGAGATTGTGATGAAGAAGTCAAGATTAGTTTTACTGACCTTAATGGTCCTATTGTCAATTTTAGCAACCCAATGTGCACCTGCCGCTGCACCTGTTGAAGAACCGGCTGCTAAAACTTATAAATTAGCCGCTATTTTCCCCGGCGTAATCACAGATGCTGACTACAATACCCTGGCTTATGAAGGTATTGTTGCTTTAAAAGAAGCAACCGGAATTGAAACAGCATATTCTGAATCCGTGGCTGTCCCGGATGTTGACCGTGTCATGCGCGAATATATCGATGCCGGATTTAACATCATCTGGACTCATGGTGGTCAATTTGTAACACAAACTGCTGATTTAGCTGTGCAGTTCCCGGATGTCGTTTTCATCGCTGAAGGTGATGCCGCTTTGGAATCCTCACCTGCGAATTTGTGGTTCATCGACCGCAATTTCCATGTCGGATACTACGGCATTGGCGCTATTGCTGCCAGAACAACGAAAACCGGAAAAATCGGTTACCTCGGTGGATTAACCCTGCCCTTCTCCTATGCAGAAGCACATGCAGTTCAACAGGCAGTCAAAGATTCTGGTTTGGACGTTGAAGTCAAATTGGTTTGGGCTGGCGATTTCAATGACCCAACCAAAGCACGTCAGGTCGCTGATGCATTAATTGCAGAAGGCGTTGATGTAATTATGAGTTCCTTAAACCTCGGTGTTTTCGGTTTGTTTGAATCTGTAAAAGCAGCTCAGTCCCCGGTGCTCGTTACAGTAAAATATACCGACAAAGCCTCGTATGCACCTGAAAATTACATTACTTCCTTGATCTATGATTTCTCCGGTCCATTGACTGAGATCTACAACAAAGTAAAAGCTGGAGAAACTGGTGGTTATTATCCTTTAGGATTCAACACAGGTGTTAAATTCAATCAACCATTGACGAATGTCGATGCCACAGTCATCAGTGAAATGGATGCAATCATCGCTGATTTAAACAGTGGAAAAATTGAAGTTGTCAAAGATTCAAGTGAAATCAAGTAAATTTCGTTCAGGCTCTTTATCTATTTAGTACAGAAATGATTTCCGGAGAACGAAAAAAGTATTGTTCTCCGGAAATCTTATTATTTTTGTCCTGTTTTTTTAAAAAACCATTATCGGGCTTAAAGGTGATATATAGATATGGATAATCAAACTATTCTGGAGCTTACGAATGTTCGTAAAGTCTTTGGACAAACCGTGGCGCTTGACAGTGTTACTTTCTCACTTCGCAGAGGAGAAATTCACGGTTTATTAGGGGGAAACGGTGCTGGTAAAACGACATTAATGAATATCCTGTATGGCCTTTATCGTAAAGATGAAGGTGAAATTTTACATAAGGGTAAAAAGATCAACATTCAAGGTCCCCGTGATGCCATTCAACAGGGAATTGGTATGGTTCATCAGCACTTTTTGCAAATTGGAAATTTTACGGTGTTGGAAAATATTGTGCTTGGCACCGATATTGACAACCGATATACAATGAAGACCCAAAACGAAGAAAAGAAAATCCTTGAGCTGTGTAAACGGTTTGGATTGGATGTTGATTTAAACAATACCATTGACTCGCTTACCGTCGGCACAAGGCAAAAAGTGGAAATATTAAAAGCCCTTTATCGTGGGGTTGATATTCTCATTCTGGATGAACCGACCACTAATTTGACTCCACAGGAAGTAGATGCTTTATTCGAATCGCTACGTGTCATGGTCAATGAAGGATTAAGTATTGTTTTTATTACCCACAAATTGCGTGAGGTTTTGAGTGTTTGCGATCGAATCACTGTTCTTCGTGAAGGGAAAAATATCACCACATTAGATCGAAAAGATGCTTCCGAGGAAGTATTTGTTCGCGCCATGGTCGGTGAAAAAATGAATATCGAGAATTCCATTTACTTCTCAACGGATACCCGAAAATCATTCTCGAGAAATGTAGAAAAGAAACCTGTCTTTGTAATGAATTCGATTCAAATGGTAGATAAACTTGGAGTTTCCCGCTTACGCAATATCAATCTCGATATTCATAGCGGTGAAATCCTGGGAATTTCCGGTGTTGCAGGAAATGGCCAACGGGAACTGGCGGAAATCGTTACTGGCGTCATACCGGTCAGTGACGGGAAAGTCAGCCTGGATGAGAACGATATCACCTCAGCAACAAGCCAGGACCTTTTTAAGGTTGGTATCTCTTACATCCCGGAAGATCGATTGCATGACGGCTTTTTACCAAAGGCAAATGTTGCGCAAAATCTCATCCTGGGTCACCATCGCACACAACCCTATAGTGACGGAAGATTTATCAATTGGAAAACTGTTTTTGAAGAGACAAAAAAGCATATCGCCGATTACAACATTAAGACAAGTGGTCCGGATGATGTGGGTGGAAATTTGTCGGGTGGTAATATTCAACGCGTCTTAATTGCCCGCGCTTTTTCTATGCCATCCAAATTAATGGTTGCTCACAATCCAACCAGAGGTCTGGACATACCTTCGATGGACTTTGTATATCAAAAAATGTTGCAACGCCGTGAAGAAGGGTATGCCACACTATTGATTTCAGAAGACCTGGATGAATTAATCCGCATTTGTGACCGCATCGCTGTCATTTATCGTGGAGAGATTCTTGGTATTTTGCCACGTTCGGCATTTGATAAATACGCAATCGGTCGCTTAATGAGTGGAATTAAAGATGAAGTAATTGCCTCTGAGGAGAAAGCCTAACTATGACAATTATGAAAAAATCACTTCCATACTTGTTAGCTGTTGTGGCTTCTTTTGTCGCAGCAGGAATTTTTATTGCATTGATGGGTTTTGATGTATTCAAAGCCTATTCAACAATTTTATTCACATCTTTCCGCACGCCCAACGGTTTTATTCAAACGTTGTTAAAATTTGTACCTTTGGTTTTACAAGCTCTTGCTTTCACCATTCCGCTAACTGCAGGAAAATTTAATATTGGTGGCGAAGGCCAAATGATAGCCGGTGGAATTGGTGCAGCCGTGGTTGGAATTCTATTCTCCAATTTACCTCCCTATTTACTTCTTCCATTGGTAATTCTTAGTGGTATCGTGGCGGGTGCCATTTGGGGACTACTCCCGGCCTGGTTATTGTTCAAATTCAATATCAATGAAATATTAACCACGGTTCTTCTAAACTTTGTTGCTTTTGCCTTAATCGATTATGTATGCACCGGTCCTTTACGCGACCCGGGTGCAGGACATCCCACCACACTCCCTATCGGCGTTGGCGGATGGCTTCCATTATTGGTCAAGAATCCACCATTGCATGCTGGTATCATCATCGCCGTTTTGGTTGTTATAGGCATTTACATTTACACTTCAAGAACAACAGGTGGATATGAATTAATTGCAACCGGTGCAAATCCACGCGCTGCTGGTGTATTTGGAATCAAAGTAAAAAGAATGTTTGTTCTCTCACTGGTTTTGGCTGGTGCAGTCGCTGGTCTCTCCGGTGCACTTGAAGTGGCAGGCGTTCAACACCGCTTGATCGAGGGTATGCAATCGAATTTCCTGGTGCTCGGTTTGATCATCGGTTTGATTTCCAAAGGAAATAACCTGGCTGTTCCATTCGTAGCATTTGCAATTGCAATTCTGGAAGTTGGCGCAAGCGCGATGCAACGCACGTTGATGATCCCGGTCGAAATGGTCTTTATCGTTGAGGCTTTGATCTTACTTTTTGTCCTTTTATCCGATGTTGTCAGGAGGAAATAAGCAATGGATATAGCTGTAGATTTCTTAAGACTCGTCCTTTTATCCATGGTTCCATTCGTCCTGGCAGGTCAAGGCACAATGTTAGGTGGACGTACTGGTGTGTTTAACGTCGCTCAAGAAGGTGTGATGTTGGTCGGCGCTTCATTGGGCTTCCTGGTTAGTTTTTACTCCGGGAGTATCTTTTTAGGCATGCTGGCAGCGATGCTTTCCGGCGCAATATTTGGTCTGGCACTGGCATATTTCACCACATCTCTCAAAATGGATCAATTCGTAATTGGTTTGGCACTGTTTTTTGTCGGTCTGGGGCTTTCAACCTTATTGCCAAAGATTATTATTGGCATCACATTATCGCCACCCCTGATCCCCACATTACCAAACCTGGCGATCCCGTTTTTAAGCCAAATCCCTGTGCTCGGATCCATACTGTTTGATCACAACATTTTGGTTTATGTCTCCGTTCTTGTGTCCATAGGTTTATGGTATTTCCTCTACCGCACACAAAAGGGACTTGAATTAAGGTCAGTTGGTGAACATCCGATGACTGCGGACAGTTTGGGAGTTAATACCACCAAAATGCGCTATTGGAGTACGATCATCGGTGGAGCATTGATTGGTCTTTCCGGAGCCTATTTGCCCATGGTTTATTCCGGTACGTTTACAGAAGGTATCGTGATGGGACGTGGCTGGCTTGCGATTGCATTAACGTTCTTTGGCGGCTGGAGCCCATTACCTATTCTGTACGGGTCTCTGTTTTTCTCCGCTGTAGAAGTATTAGCCTTCCGGGTTCAGGTCATTGGTTCATTTTTACCTTACCAATTCCTGCAAATGCTACCGTATGTTGCAACCATCCTGGTGATGATTTTTACATTCAAACGGGCACGTGTTCCCGGTTTTCTGGGTCTCAACTACGACCGTGAAAAAAGATCCTTGTAAGTATTTCTAAAGAATTCAAATGGAGGTGTCACCGAAATGTGATGCCTCCTTTCTTTTTAACAATCTCCAATGCTATAATTACCAACTATGTTTTAGACCCCGGAGATTTCCAATGAGGCTTACCTTACAAGAAGTAGAGCACATTGCTGAACTTGCTCGCTTGACCCTGACAGAACAGGAATTTGAACAATATCGCGAACAACTTTCTGCGATTTTGGATTACGCACAATCCTTAAAAGACCTCGACACGGAAGGGATTTTACCAACTTCATCGGTGCTTCCCAATCGATCAGCTTTAAGGGAAGATGAAACTATGCCTGGTTTGTCGACCTCCCAAGTTTTAAAGAATGCACCAAAACAACAAGAATCTCAATTTAAAGTTCCCCCGGTGATGCAGTGAGCAAGATGCAAACCTTGACTTCATTATCGATTCGTGACGCTCTTCTCAAACTTTCTTCAGGGGAGATATCCAGCCTGGAATTAACACAAGCATATTTGGAACGCATATCCAATTACGACCCGGAAATAAAAGCTTTCCTGACCAATACTCCTGAACTGGCGATTGCACAGGCAAGAGCTGCCGACAAATTGCGTTTAGAAACAAAAGACCCATCCACGTTACCTGCGCTTTTAGGGATACCGATTGCCATAAAAGATGTTCTGGCAGTTGATGGACTCAGGTGTACTTGTGGTTCCAGAATTCTTGAAAACTACTATCCCCCTTTTAATGCCACCACTGTCCAGCGATTATTAGATGCCGGTGTTGTCGTCCTTGGAAAAACCAATATGGATGAGTTTGCAATGGGATCTTCGACGGAAAACTCAGCTTACTTCACAACACGTAACCCATGGAATTACGATCGGGTTCCCGGGGGTTCCTCTGGTGGGTCCGCGGCAGCAGTTGCCGCGCAGCTTTCTCCGGTAGCGTTGGGAAGCGACACCGGTGGATCTGTCCGCCAACCTGCCTCCTATTGTGGCGTCACCGGAATCAAACCAACCTACGGGCGATGTTCGCGATATGGATTAATCGCCTACGGTTCTTCTCTCGATTCGGTTGGTGTTTTTGGCAAAGACGCCAGAGATGTTGCCCTGATCTATGAAAAAATGGCCGGATTGGACCCTTTGGATGCCACCAGCATGGATGTTCCAGTAAAAGCAGCAAACTTGATAGATAAGATGGATTTACACGGAATCAGGGTTGGCGTTCCAAAAGAATACTTTATTGAAGGTATTCAGCCAGCAGTTGAACAAGCCGTTCGTAAAGCGATCGCTCAATTGGAATTAATGGGAGCAAGTATCCACGAGGTCAGTCTTCCGCACACAAAATATGCCTTACCCGTTTATTATCTGATTGCACCGGCAGAAGCATCTGCAAATCTGGCCCGTTATGATGGCATTCGTTTTGGATATTCAGAGAATGAAGGCAATTTACTTTCATTATTCAAAAACAGTCGCGGCAATGGCTTCGGGTCGGAAGTGAAACGCCGCATTATGCTAGGAACGTATGCGCTCTCTGCCGGTTATTATGATGCGTATTATGGTCAGGCACAAAAAGTTCGAACTTTGATCAAACAGGATTTTGAAAAAGTTTTCCAGCAGGTGGATGTGCTTGCAACACCTGTTGCCCCAACAACTGCATTCAAAATTGGCGAACACAACAATGATCCGCTTGCCATGTATTTGGAGGACGTTTTCACCTTGCCTATCAATCTGGCTGGTGTACCCGCAATCGCATTTCCGGTTGGTTTTGATGAATCGAACCTGCCAATTGGCATACAGTTGATTGGTGGTCATTTTCGTGAAGAGCAACTATTTCAAATTGCCCATGCTTATCAATTAGTCACAGATTGGCATCAAAAAACACCTGAGCTTTAACATCGGGTGATCATTTAACTTTCATGTGGCATAACAATAATCATTGAAAATATTGTTGCTATAATATCTTTTAGGATTCTGAATAAATTTCTGAATTCCCGGAATTTTTCGCTCAAGTTGAAATTTTGATATTTGCAATCCTATCCCGGTAGTAAAAATAAATTTCATGATTGTATTTGAAATTTACTTAAGGGGAAATTATGCATGCTTTAACGAGAATAATTAATAAAAATAATGCCTGGAAGTTTGTCGGGATATCCGGTTTATTCTTAATCATTGCAAAAATTTTTATCGGTCAAGACCCGGTCTCGGATACAATTTTTATTGTTGGTTTTGCTTTTATTTGCTCTATCTGTATTTTTCTGGGGGTTTATTTTCACCAGCCTTACCCTGTAAAAGGTTGGTATTTTCTGTTTTTAGGTCAGTTTTTTGATTCAATTGGCAATTACTTTTTCTGTCGATTTTTCTACCTGGGCGGGGGACAAGCCAGCTTGGTACTTGAAGCGGTCTTCTATGCACTTGGAGCAATTTTCTTCTTAATTGGTATCTTTTCCATGATTAATCAATTTAAGGAAGAAGTCTCGACCAGCACGTTTATAAACGGGTTGATCATCACTTTAGCAGCCAGTATTTTTATTTGGGTTGTCACAATCAAAAATGATCTGATCTTGCCAACCAATTTGATCGATACCATCCTGCTGGGTCTCTTCCTGTTTGGTGTTGCAGCCATTATTTTCGTTTTGTCGTTCATCATTATGATTCGTTCCGGTCAAATTGTTTCTATTTATTTAATTTTCGGTGCCGGGCTGATTATGATTATCGGCATTTTGAATTACTTCAAACTATATGGTTGGACTGCCAATTATTTCTTGTTGGAAGGCATCTCCGCCATAGCCAACCTGGATCTTTTTTATCCGGTAGGTTATTTATTGATTTCCGTCGCCTTTCTTCACCCGTCTCTTACCAAATTTAAAGAAAATCAGCTATTTTTACGGATTGATGCCAACCGCTACATTATTAATATCCTGGGTGTCTCGTTTCTGATCATCCCCATCACCTTTTTAATTCAATTCTTTAAAGGACAGGAAATCAATGATTTACTGATGATCTCCTCTGTAGCTGTAGTTTTTGTGCTCGTTTTTATTCAAGTACGAAATTTAAGTCGGACATATTACCAGATTAAAGACAAAAACCTGGAACTAAATAACCAGAATGAGATGTTGAAAACATTAGCAAACATTGACCATCTAACAAAGCTTTTCAACCGCAAATTCCTGTTTGATTATGGTGAACAGGCCATAAAAAATGCTCAATTTGTAAAAAAACGACTCGCTTTTGCCATGATTAACCTGGAAGATTTCGATTATGTTCTGGAACGCCTGGGACGTAATCAGGCTGATAACGTCCTGCAAGAACTTTCTAATATGTTCTTAAAAATAAAACGTAAGGATGATATCGTTATTCGTTATGGCGGAAGTGAATTTATTATCATATTTGACGACATTCGCCCGGATCTTGATTTTCAAAATTTAATGAGCCGTTATCGTGAAAGAACAAAATTATCCATCAGTATTGATGGTCAGGAATTTATCCTTTCCTACAACACAGGTGTGGCTTTTATGCCCGATGATGGCAGCGATGTGCGCACACTGGTGGAAAAAGCAGACCGTGCACTCAACCAGTCTAAACGTGAAGGCAAAGGCAAAATCAAATTTTACGCGAATCTGGAAGAAGTCACCAACGCACAACGCCTGAAAATCTAGCGACGATTGCAACTTTTTATTTGTTAATCCGTATATGAATGATGAAGCAAATATTCTTGCGCTTCATGCAGAATGAAAGGATTAATAATGACAACTTCAACTGTTCGAGTTGAACAAGAGAAAGGTCCGGGGCTTTTGCTGCGGGCAATCTACTTTATATTTATTGGGCTTTGGTTAGGTGGTGTTTGGACGACGATTGCTTGGGTATTGATTGTTTCCATCATCGGTTTACCGATAGGCTTATTGATGCTCAACCGCCTGCCGCAAGTCATGACTCTTAAGCCGGTAAGAACGAACCGCTATCTGGTCCAATCGGATGGCCGCTGGGTAACCCGTACATATTCCGGTGATCAACCGTCATTTTTAGCACGCACCCTGTATTTTATACTGATCGGGTGGTGGTTTAGCGCACTCTGGTTAGCTGCAGCCTGGGC
>CAZPIM010000043.1:18131-22133 GCA_964586385.1 uncultured Anaerolineaceae bacterium | reverse complement strand
GGTCAAAATCTTTTAATCCATATCCACTATCGATCATCGCCCAACCGGAATTTGTCTCAAAAATCGTGACAAAGGTGCCCGCCCTCACACGAAAAAGGTGGGGGAGCATTTCACCACAATTGATTTGAATAAATTTTTCCATCTGCTTATTGGTATATGAAACGAACCAGGTCCTTTTTTTCCAGATCTCCAAAAAATTGGCGAAGATCGATGTCTTTCAAAACTTCTTCGATACTTTCTTTTTTAAACAGGCTTCCAACCAGCAGTTTTTCAACCTCTCCAACATCACTTAAACCAAGGTAATCACCAAAAAAACGTATCTGGCGAATGATGCCACCTTCCACCTCAATGCGGGCATCGATTTCGCCAACCGTAAATCGCTCGGTTTTTTGGATATTAAATTGCGGAGATCGTCCAAAATTCCATTCCCATTTCTGATAACGATCCTGCGATATTTGATTAATCGATATCCAATCTTCGGCGGATAAACGATACTCCGAATTTTGATTTTCAGCCAAAATCCCGTTTTTCACTTTTTCCCGAAAAGTAAAAACATCCATTCGTTCCGGCATAAACTCGCTGATGTTGGCAACGCGACTGCGAATGGATTTGATGCCTTTGGATTCAATCTTGCTGGCTTTTACTTTTAATGACTCAGATACAACCGAAAGATCTGAATTAAAGAGTAAAGTTCCATGGCTGACCATGCGATTACCTGAAATGTATTGTGCGTTTCCCGATACTTTTCGCTCCTCAACCAGAATATCGTTTCTGCCTCCCAGTTCAGCAGGTACACCCATTTCATTTAATACTTTGACCACAGGAGCAGTAAATTTCTTAAAATTCTGAATATTCTCGTGCCCGCTATTGCTGATGAAGCTGAAGTTCAAATTCCCAAGATCGTGATAAACCGCGCCACCTCCAGAAAGCCTGCGAACGACGTGAATGTCGTGTTCCTCCACATATAGCTGATTAATTTCTTCTATGGTGTTTTGATTTCTGCCGATGATGATCGATGGTCCATTAATATAAAACAGTAGAATTTCCTGGTCGGTCATGTAATTACGTAGAAGATGTTCTTCTATTGCCAGGTTGATTCGCGCATCTGTATGGTTTTGGTTATCTACAAAGATCATTGGTCCTCCGGATCGGTTTTTCTGTTCCGGGAAATTATAAAGGAAAGGACGATTAATTTATAGAAGATTAAGAAGGAATAAAATAGAGTTCAATCCAGGATTTCGACGTATCCCAGGTCGCCATTGACACGGATGTTCATACCCGTCCGGATCACTTTCGTGCCTTCGGTGATGCCAACGACTGCAGGGATCCCATATTCACGTGCGACCACAGAGCCATGTGTCATCAAACCGCCAGTTTCCAGGACCAGGCCGATGGCATTGACAAATAAGGGGGTCCAGCCGGGATCAGTAAATGGGGCAACCAGGATTTCCCCGGGTAATAAACGATCCAACGCAGGATCCATGATCACATGTGCCGGTCCTTCGATGATCCCGGAGGAGACCGGACTGCCTGCGAGTGCGCCTTCCGGAAAATTTTCCCCGGATAAGCGCATGGAAGGGATTTCACCATCACTGGTAATGACCCTGGGTGGGGTCAGTTTTGCAAAATGCTGATATTCCTGCTTACGCTCAATGACGATTTGTTTCAACGGTTGCTTATGATCCAGGAAATGTGTATGCAGTTCATTCAAGCGAATAAACCAGATATCATTGATGTTATCAAGATCACCTTGCTTTACCAATTCAGTTGCGATTGCCACGAGTTCAACGCGAATGTCTTGCATAAAACAAACAATCATATATTTTGGGTGTTCGCGTAAAGGTGCCATGACAGAAAACACAAGCAACAATCGCTTGATGAGCGGAACTTTAAGTTTTCCTTTCCAGGTTTTCCTTAACGATTGAAGAATCTCGTTTCTGGCATTCGTGCTTTCTTCCTTTAACCGGGAAAAGTGTTCCCGATGTCCATTACTGCCCTGGTTCTCAACAAAGGAAAGCAGCATTTGCAATAAGGATTGCGGCTGATCTTGCCAACGGGGTAAGGCAATATCAATTTCGCCGGGGACACGCATACCAAATTTTTGCATATAAGTGCGCCACTTCTCTTCAAAAAGAGGAAACGCGTGTAAAACTTCTTTGTTCCAGGCAACTTCTCCATTCACAATTTTATAAAATAATTTCACCAGCTCGGGTTCTTTAGAAAGGTAATCAGCCAGATCGGCAATTTCCAGATCCATTTCCGTGGTGATGTTTCCTTCCAATCCGCGCTGGACTTTTTTGAGAAGGTCTTTTTGCTGGCTAGTTTCCAGGTTTTCATGGATCATTTTCTGCGAAACAAATCCGGCTCCGATCAGTGGGGCATTGATCACAACCCGCTCATAGAAAATCCGGGCAGCGATATCTTCGATCAGACCAATTTTTGCTGGCATGGGAGTGTTATCAAGTTTTTCCTGGTACTGTTCCAGCGCGTGTTGATTGCGTTTCATCACTTTAACAGGGACATTATCCATACGATCAAAGAACAATGCCTTTAGTACTCTCGCAATTAAAGGAATTAACCATTCTCTGGCAGCTGAAAATTGAAATTTTCTGGCAGGGATTTGATTGCGTTCGAGAAATTCCGGGGTTGTGACCAGATGTTGAATTTGTTTTGAGGAAACCGGTTCTGCGACATGGATTATTGTGGGGAATGCTTTCCTGCCAATTTTATTGTTCAAGATTGTATTCAGATCGGCATACAGACGACCTCCTGCTTCAAGCAAATAGGGAGAATATGCCATTTTTAGGGATGGTCGGCCAAAAGGCAACAATAGTTGGAGAAAACTTAATCCCAGGGGAGAAATTGGGTTGGTGTTCATTTGTGCATGGCCAAAACTAAAATAAATATGCAAGTTTTCGTCATCCGGTTTTGGTGTTGGTAGCGGAAAGAGAGAGGTGATAGGTCTGGTTTGTAATAAATACAGAACATCCTCTTCGATTGCCCATTCCAGGTCCTGCGGAACATTGTAGTAATTTTCAACTTTTGTCGCTAAAAGCGCGAGTTGCTGGATTTGCGCGTCGGATATGGCCGGAATGGTCGACAATTCTTTTTCGACATTTTTCCGGATGGTTCCTCCGCCAGCGATTGCTTCGATCATCAACTCTTTGTTGGCAACCTGATATTCAACGATCTTTCCTTTTAACTTGCTATATTTTATTAAATCCGGATTTACCAAACCGGAGACAATGGCTTCACCCAATCCATAACTGGCATTGATGGTTATCACCTGATGATTATTGCTGATGGGATCTGCCGTGAAAAGGATACCGGACACTTGCGGATAAACCATCTTTTGCAACACGACCGCCATTTGCACATCCGTATGTGATATTTGATTTTCATTACGATAACTGATGGCGCGTTCGGTAAATAAGGACGACCAGCATTTTCGGATGTGATCAAGAATCTGATTAATCCCGGCGATATTCAGATAGGTATCCTGCTGTCCTGCGAAGCTTAAATGCGGTAAATCTTCCGCCGTGGCACTGGAGCGAACAGCAAAGTATCGGTCTGAATCGAATTCTGATAAAGAGGTTTTAATGTCCGAAGTAATTTCTTCGGGAATGGGAGTATTCTCGAGTAACTGGCGGATTTGATGGCTGGTTTCTGAAATATTAATGGAATCTACCGCTATTTGGTTCAAATAAGTCTGGAACAATTTCAATTCTTTTAATGAATCAAGAAACCCTTGAAAAGCCAGGGTGGTGACAATGAAACCGGGTGGGACCGGGAAATCAGCCTGCGCCATCTTACACAAATTAGCGCCTTTCCCTCCGGATAGAGAAAGGTTTGTGGCGGATGAGTTGTCAAATGAAAGAATAAATTTTTCCATAAGCATAAGTTTAATGGAATTCTGAAAACACGAGCTCAAATAAACAACTGGATTTGATAATGGGGGATTGTGGGAGAACTTCAGGTCTATAATTGAAAATATTTTCAAAT
>CAZPIM010000043.1:15248-18031 GCA_964586385.1 uncultured Anaerolineaceae bacterium | reverse complement strand
GACGTGCAATACGGGATCACTTTCTTCATCGATGTATTTGAGAAATTCCTGGATGCAATACATATTGATAAAGCGAGCCTGGTAGGAATATCCATGGGAGGGGCAATCAGTATCGGAACTACATTAAAACATCCAAATGTCGTTGAAAAGTTGGTGCTTGTGGATAGTTATGGACTGCAACGAAAAGTCAGGATGCAATTTTTGAGTTATTTGTATGTGCGCACACCGGGTGTCCGGAGTATGACCTATTGGATGCTAAAACAGCGATCATTTATAAAATACACCATGAAATCGATTTTAAAACGTCCCGGTTCGATCACTGATGAATTAATCGACCTCATTCATCAACAAGTGATGATTCCCGGGGTGGCAAAAGCCTTCAGCGATATACAAGATACAGATATGACCTGGAAAGGTGTAAAAACGGTGTACCTGGATCAGTTGCCTCTGATTCAGGCAAAAACCTTGATCATTCATGGCGGTGAAGACCGGCTGGTGCCGTTGGCATGTTCCAAAGAAGCACAACTGTTGATCCCAAATGCAAAGCTGGAAATTCTGGAAGGTTGTGGGCATTGGCCGCAGCGTGATCATCCGGAAGAATTCAACCGGATTGTGAGAGAATTTCTGATGAGCTAGCGTGGCTGAAAATTGGACCCGAAACATGAAGGAATCCAGGGATTAACTCAAGGTAAACAAGCAAAAGAAATAAGCGATTGAAGCCCGTAAATCACAATTGGATTTTGTCGACCAAATGACAAATAGGGGAATATAAAAATTATCGATGGCTTATGATGGTTGATATTTTTTAGACAATTGACATTCACAGCTTTCCTTGTAGAGGGGGCATGTTTTTGATAAAGAAATTCTTATAAATAATTATGTAAGATAATAATCATTAAATTACATAATAATGAAGATTACGTTTACCCGTTTTATCAATATTTATACAAGGAATTGCGAAAACCGCTTGATCTGATTAAAGTAAAAATCTATATGAAAAAAGATTCAAAAAATTCTCTCACTTCTCCGAAAAACAATTTCCACATTACAACACAGCCCAAAAAATATTAAAAGCTAAAGGTTTCAAAACTTGTTATTTTTGATTGTTTTCCCAAATCAAATCTAAAATACCATAAAAGGAGTAAGAATGAAAAAATCAGTTTTATCTGTCTTGTTGGTTCTGGTGCTGCTTGTCAGCACATTCAGTATTGCTTACGCAATTACTGATGGAGATCCCGATGGTGAAGGTCATCCGTACGTCGGTTTGATGGTTGCGGATGATGCAGCCGGTAATCCGCTTTGGCGTTGCAGTGGCACATTAATCTCCCCAACCATTTTCCTGACTGCCGGTCACTGTACCGAGGCACCTGCAGCCAGAGCAACGGTCTGGTTTGAAACAGACATTCAATCCAATCAGGTAGCACTTGGTTATCCATTTGGTGGATCGACCAGCGTGGATGGCACCACTTACACGCATCCGCAATTTAATCCCGCTGCATTCTACCTCTTTGATTTAGGTGTTGTCGTCCTGGATACTCCTGTAGTAATGTCCGAATATGGTGCATTACCCCAATTAAATCAATTGGATGCGCTCAAAACCAAGCGCGGACAACAGGACGTAACCTTTACTGCGGTTGGATATGGCTTACAGGCAAGTTTCCCGGATGCAGCTGCATGGAAAGAATCAGCTCTGAAAATACGCATGGTGGCATATCCAAAATTGCTTCAAATCAATGTACCCGGATACGGCGGGGACTTTTCCCTGTTGCTTTCCAATAACCATTCTACCGGTGGTACCTGCTTCGGAGATTCCGGTGGACCAAACTTTGTCGGTAATTCGAATGTGGTCGGCGGTGTCACATCCTTTGGCAAGAATGGGAACTGTGCCGGTACCGGTGGTGTTTATCGCATTGACCGAGCTGATGACCTGGAATGGTTAGCGACATTCCTACCATAAATAACCCGGTTACGAAGATCATTTGACCTGTAACGAAATCAACATGCAAATACAGGGCGGAAATTCCGTCCTGTATTTATTTTCGCTTTTCCCGAGTTTTTCGCATAGCATTTGTCTACCAAACCTCAACGCCAGACTACCCCTACCCCATCTCCCCCATGAACTGGATAAATAAATAGAACAAACCTATACGAAACCCTTAAAACATGAAATATCCTCAAGCGGCTCAAGTAGATCCATAAGTAAAACTTATCAACAAGTGTAAAAAATAGAACAAAACATTAAAATTCTGCCAAAATGATGACATTTTTATGATCAAAAAATAGAGATGGCTTCTAAATATGTCGTGTGAAGCGTAAATAAGATCGTTTTTATTGATATTAGAAGATTTACTTCCAAGTAATTTGGTTTTCAAAACGGGTGAATTGTGCAATATTTGTATGGTTAGCAGCTTCAGGTTCATTAGCAAAGAATGGAACTGTGCATCTGATATGGAAATTGCTCCTGCTCCTCCGGGATATTGGGCACGCATTTCTGCATTGCTCCTGGATCAGTATGGATTACCAATCCAAACAACCAATCAAAGGATCCTGAAAATCTTACTCTTACACTGGATCCCCCTGCCCCTGGAAATAACTCATTTTTAAATGGCGAATAATTAACATCACACCGCATTGTCAGGTTTGTTGGTGTCATGATCATTTTTTTCTGGCCTTTCCTGATTGACTCACCTTCCCCTTTTTATCAAGTTAGTGAAAAAAGTCTGGTAATGGAAAATTCACAAGTTGATGCAAAAATCGATAAATTCTTTTGCTACACGAAGATT
>CAZPIM010000043.1:0-15148 GCA_964586385.1 uncultured Anaerolineaceae bacterium | reverse complement strand
GAACTTTCTAAGAAAATCGAGGTGGTTGCAGAGGCTTCCGACGGCGAAGAAGTGATATCCAGACTGGAATCCATCCAACCGGATGTGGTTGTTCTCGACATTCAAATGCCGAAGAAGAATGGGATTGCAGTTACAGAGTGGATTAAAAAGACCCGCCCGCAAATTGGCGTATTGATTTTGACTGCTTACGATGATGATCCGTATATCCAGGCGGTTTTGAAAGCTGGTGCGAATGGCTATGTTCTCAAAACCTCAGAACCGCTTCAAATCGTTCAGGCGGTTTTGGATGTGGCAGAAGGTAAGGCAGTGCTGGATGCAGTCCTCACTCAGCGCATGATGAATAAGTTAATTCACCCAGTTCCGGAAGTCATGACTGAATCTTTAACCGAACGCGAAATTGAAGTAATCCGTTTTGCTGGTAAAGGCTTCACGAATAAAGCCATCGCCATTCATTTGAAAATCTCAGACCGTACTGTGCAAAATCATCTGGCCCATATATTTACAAAATTGCAGGCAGCCAGCCGAACGGAAGCAGTCATGCGGGCTGTGTCGTTAGGAATACTACCCCCGGATCTGGCAGGCTAATTAATGGGTACTTCTACTACCCCGCCCCACATCCCGCTGCCCTATTTAAAATGGCGCGGTTTTACCATACGCATTTTTCTGTTCACCATCATTCCGGTTTTGGTAGTCATTCTTGCTATCGTCTTTTTTAGTCAATACCTGCATTTGCGCGAAATGCGTATGATGGTCGGCGATCGTAATTTGCGCTCAATCCGTCTGGCGGCTGATAATATCGCCCATCAGCTGCAGGAAAAGCACGATTTTCTTTTGCTATACGAAAAATCAGCGTCCATTACCGAGCAACTTGTGGATTTCTCTGCCTATTTTGACCGGGGAATCGCCGTTTTTGACCTTTCTACAAATAAAATCTTACCATTAACCACTCAATTTGTTTTCCCACAAATAGATGAAGCGATGATCCGGACCTGGGAATCACTGCCGCTGCTTTCCTCTCCTTCCCCAGTGACGACCCAGGATGGTGATGTATTTAGCACGTTCATAGCACTACGATCGGATAATGATCGTATGATCATTGGTGTTTTTGACACGCAAAAATTTCTAAAAGATACCCTCAACGATCTTTTAGCTTCAGCCAGTGTTTCCATTTGGGTGGAGGATGCAAATCAAAATGTGTATTTTACTGGCACGACAAATCCGTTGCATCCGGATAAACCTGCGCTCAATTTTACGGATATGGATTCAGCCCATGCTATGGATGGTGTCCGCATACTGCCAGCTGGAAATGGTGATCAGGTGATTTCTTACGCACCGATACCAGGATCAGAATGGATGTTAATTTATCAGGAAATATGGGGAAATGTAACCACTTCACTGATAAGTACTACCTTCTATGCACCTTTCATCCTGATTCCACTTTTGGTCATCGCGGTCATCGCCCTCTGGTTTGGTGTCAGACAAATCGTGATTCCATTGCAAAAACTGCAAAAGCAGTCGCTTCTTTTGGGTCAGGGAGATTTTGATGCGATCGAAGATCCGGTCGGTGGCATTGAGGAAATTCAGCAATTGCAACAGCAATTAGTCCTGGTATCCCATGAACTTCAACACGTTCAAAGTAATTTGCATCAGTATATCGGCTCGATCACGGCTGGTGTTGAAAAAGAGCGTCACAACCTGGCGCGTGAATTACACGATGATACTTTACAAAGTCTGATCGCTTTACAAATGCGTGTACAAATAACGGAAATGAATCAAAATCTGGCATACTCTGCAAATTCACCTGACTTACAGGCATTAAAAGACATGCTTCATAAGAGCATCAAAAATTTACGACGTCTTGTGCGTGGCTTAAGACCGGCAATTTTGGATGATTTTGGCTTGTTTACAGCGATAAAAATGCTGGTGGAAGAGATGTTTTCTGATCAGAACTTGAAAATTTACATTAAAGTAGATGGCTTGGAAGTACGTTTGCCCGCGAATGTGGAATTAGCTTTATATCGTATGATTCAGGAAGCTCTTTCCAATGCGATTCGCCATTCACATGCCAGCCAGGCTTTGGTTCGATTTATCTTTTCGGAAACACACGTCGAAATTCTGATTGAAGATAACGGACAGGGATTCACCATCCCAAAACAAATCGATGCATTTGCATCCAGTGGTCATTTTGGTCTGCTGGGTATGTCCGAACGGGCGGATCTGGTTGGTGCCAAACTGGAAATTCACTCATCTGCTGAAGATGGCACAAAAGTGAAAATATTTTATCGTTGGAATGCACAGGATAGCTTTTTAAAGAAGTGAAGACACAGCGCTTTACTACGGGTTCACCCAATAATATTCTGGTCGAACCAGGAAAATTTCACTGGAAATATCACCCAATGATTGTTTTTTCCCCTTTAATCGATCAATTGGGCAAAAACTTTTAAGCCTTCTTTATCCAGAATCCGGATTTGATGCCGCTCCACATGGATCATTCCTGCAGCAGCTAATTTTCTCAATCCTCGGTTAACCATGTCTGGTACAGTGCCGATACGGGAAGCCATTTCGGTCTGAGTCGCCCAGCGCTGACGGAGTACCACCTCCCCTTCTGCCTGGTCCAATAAGAGCTTTGCCAGTCTTGCTTCCACTGAACGTGTTGAAAGATCCTCCACCATCCGGATCAAATGCATCACCCTACCTGCAAAATCTTTTACTACCAGGCGACTAAGAGAGGAATTCTCATCCAGCAATTTCAGTAAAATATCCCGTTTTACGATCCAGACTTGCGCAGATTCAAGACATGTGACAGTAGCCTGGTTGGGTGCATCGGTGAAAACGCTGATGGCGTTAAAAACGTCCCCGGCACCGAATGTTTGTAATACCTGTTCCCGACCATCCATACCGATTTTGATCGCTTTTAACCAGCCACTTTCAACAACATATAGACCCAGGCAAGGTTCTCCTTCCAGCAGGATTACCTGTCCGGCCGCATAGGTGCGTTGAATAGCCGATTGTGCAATCAAATTTAACGCATCGTCATCTAAATTGGAAAAATACGAAACGGCTTTTAATAAAGTTACGATGCCTGGAAGGGTTTTGTCTTTGTCCATCTTTCCTGTGATTTGGAATGGGCTGACTTAATCAAATTATACATCCCGTTTAGCGGGTTTACGACTTAAGTCGTTTGCTCAAATGCTTGCACGCTCTATACTCAAATTCATAACAAATGGCAAAGGTTAATCAGGGAGAAAAAAAAAGTGAAAACAATATTCAATAAAATCGCTGCTATTCTGGCTTTCATCATTGGTGGTATGGCAGTCTTTGCTGGCATTAATGTTCTGCTCGGGAATGACCCGGGATACTATGTCATTAATTGGCTTCCCATCTATAACTACACAGCTGGGATTCTTTCCGTATTTATCACAGCTATTTTAATCTGGACTAATCATAAATTCGCAAAATGGATGGCTTTTGGGACATTGGCTGTCCATTCCCTTGTGATGATAATTCTACAAACTGCTTATCGCAGTGTTGTAGCACCAGATAGTATCTTGGCCATGACAATACGAATATCGGTATGGGTGATTATTCTGGGATTAATTTGGATCCAATCCAGAAAAAGCCATGTGGTGAAACAGGCTACCGTTTCAACATCTGCAAATTAATATTGAAAAGTCAATACAAATTACTTTTGATAATACAGATATAAAAATTGTTCTTTGCAAGAAAGACGATATCCATGGGAGAAACAGAGGTAGATGAAATCTTACGTACGAAAATCCTTCATGATTTTGCTTTTGACCATCGTATTCATTCTGATGATTTACAGGTTGGGGTATTGAATTGCATTGTACATCTTGCTGGCAAAGTCGATAACTTATTGATCAGAAATGAATTGGAAAAGTTAGCAAAGCAAGTTCCAGGGGTGCGTGGGGTTGTGAACCGCATTGAAGCCCCGGGGTCACCAAGCCCGGGCAGGAAAATTAATCTGAATTTAAAAATATAAACGAAAGAGGTATGTATAAATGACAAAATTTTATAGTAAGTGGCTCCGAAAAATCCATCGTTGGATTGCCGTACCAACCGCGCTGGCCATTCCAGCAGCGCTGATCATTAAATTGTTTGGTGATTCTAAAATGGTGGAAACCTGGGAAAAATTGGACAAGATTCCGTCAGTATTAATGCTTGTCATGGCATTGACCGGCGCATATTTATTTCTGTTACCGTATATTGCTAAAGGGCAACGAAATAAGAAAAAATTGGTGGTTGTAAAAGAAAACAAACAGCCATCAATGTAAGATTACCCGAAATTTTATTAAAATCGACAAAAGAGATGTTTTGGGAAAAGTAAACGCAAAATGCTGCATCAATTTTCCCTGACATTTTTGTTGATTTAAGAATTGACCAAAATACTCTCCAATGGGTTGTTTATTTATGAAGATTTGTTTTCTTTAATTAAATAGACTGCGTTTTGTTTTGATTTTTTTACCTGGGAACTAAAAAGCAGTTCAAACCACTTCGCTTTACGCTATAATACTTATCTAATTCATCCGTTTTTTTTCGCCAACTGCTTTTCGAAGGAATAAAAAATGGCATCACTTATCAAGCCTTCTACAAGAGAGTTCTATCGTGAATGGCGTAAGTCTCCCAATCGCCGTTTTTCGGAATTTCTCCATGGCTATATTTACATGCGCTGGACTTACCTTTATCTTGGCATGGGAATTGGCACCCACCCATTGCGTAAAAAGCTTTCTTTTCTTGACCCACTTTTTCAAAAGCTGTTCCCCCCTCACCCGCTGCGAACCACGCAGCACAGCCTGACGCAGCCAAGCCATACAATAGCAGACGGATATCACGGCAAGGTTATTCCGCTCAAGACAGCCCGTGAGATCATTTCTATAAATGAACCGATTCGTATGCCGGATCTCGAAAAGGTCATCCCTTACACACAGGCGAGAGAAATTTTACTGCAAGACCCAGATCATATTGCCGTTCTGGATTGCCCATGTCGTGCTTATAAGGAAAATCCTTGTTTGCCAATGGATGTTTGTCTGATTGTTGGCGAACCGTTTGCCAGCCTTGTTACAGAACACCACCCCAAAAAGAGTAGATGGATTACCCAGGAGGATGCAATACGCATCTTAGATGAAGCAGATAAACGCGGGCATGTCCACCATGCATTTTTTAAAGAAGCCATGCTGGGTCGCTTTTACGCAATTTGCAATTGTTGCAGTTGTTGTTGCGGTGCAATGAAATCCCATCAGATGGGAACTCCAATGCTGGAATCCAGTGGCTATCTGGCTGTGGTGGATCAGGATGTATGCACAGGTTGTGGAATCTGCCAGGAATATTGTCAGTTTCATGCACTTGAATTTAATGATGATCAATTAACGATGGTTAATTATGCTGCCTGTATGGGCTGCGGTGTTTGTGTCAGCAAATGTCCTCAGGATGCGATAGCTATTCAATTGGATAGTCGAAAAGGCTTGCCGCTGGTAATTCCTGTATAAATTTTCGTAGCTTGTCTTCGCAAATTAAACGATGGGAATAAATATTTCTGTGATCAGATCTTGAGCGGGAACCAGTCTTTTATCATTCAAATACACTTCATAAGGAAAAGCATCTCTTAATGCAACCTTTGATTCTGACAGCCAATCCTGATAAATCCAATCCCAGGTTTGATGTAAAGTCTCATAGGGTCCTTTATGAGTAAAAACAGCAAACCTGCCGGCTGGGATCTCCAATATTTTCACTTCACCCCGGGGAGTGATTTCTTTTCCCGGTTTTATAAAATATGCAGCAATATAACGGCTTTCGGAAGCCGGAACCTCAATCGAATCATCCGGAGTAATTCCAAGGCAGTGTTTTTCTAAAGCGCCGAATAATCGATTTGCATTGATATAACGAACCAATACCCCAAAAGCAAGATCCGCAGTCTTGTTGAAATTTTGATGAATCAAGCCTCTTCTTTCAACGGCAATCACTTTTCTGTCTGGCAGGTCTCGAATTTCATAATCGATATGCATTAGTTTCCTCCTAATAGAAATTTCGGTATTTTTTTCGCTTATTATGAATGGGGGCAATACTCCTTGCATGCGAATCTGTTTTGGGGTTAAGTCAAAGGTTTGTTTGAACGCTTTACTAAAAGCAGCCGGCGTTTGATATCCGCTTTGTAGTGCAATTTCTGTGATCTGCATTTGGGATTGGACCAGGTAACAGGATGCCTGTTCCAACCGCTTCTTTCGGATGTATTGCCCCAATGTCTTGCCATAACAGGCATAAAAGATCCGATTAATATGAAAATGAGAATACCCGGTCACTTTTCCCAATTGTTCAAGATTAAGTTGTTCGGAAAGATGTGTATTGATAAATTGAATCAATACCTTGAGAGGTTCATGATCTGATGGTTGGACAACGGATGAGTCACTTAGCATGCCTGTATTAAAACATAGCTTACATGATAAGACTATTCCAAAAGTGACTAATTAAATTGTTTGGTAGTTTTACATCAACTATCAGATTAGCGCTTTTTACACTTCAAATCGTACCAAAACGAACTTTCCCATTCCGATCTTCGTGCCCGGGATGATTTCATAAGGTGTA
Organism: uncultured Anaerolineaceae bacterium; assembly: GCA_964586385.1. Taxonomy (GTDB): domain Bacteria; phylum Chloroflexota; class Anaerolineae; order Anaerolineales; family Anaerolineaceae; genus UBA6170. Next base: position 8,548 of record CAZPIM010000043.1, on the reverse strand, counting down.
TCCGCATCGATTTTCACACCATTGAGGGTGATCCCATTCGTGCTGTGTAAATCCACAATCGTAAACTGCCGGTTGGCAGGATCATAATTAATTTCTGCATGTTGACGCGAAACATCGCTTTCAGTAGCAAATATAGGAGTTGATCGCCCTATAATGAAGGGGAAAACGGATAATTCCAGTCGTTGGCCAATCATCGGAACATTGGTGCAACGTTCAATCACCAAACCCGGATTATGTATATCGCCGGAACCGACCCGTGTGGATGATCCATCGGCTTCCGAAGCTGACTGAGCCATAGGTGTGACCGGTTGTGATGCAGGCCTGGAAGGCTGAGATTGAACCGGTTGCGAAGCTGGGCGATGCTGTTGCGCCGCACCCCTACCGGTGGACCCCGGTACTGATCTGGATTCAAACAACATGCTGACTTTGTGTTGCCCCAGAAGGATCCTGTCACCATTGCGGATTTCACGCTCATTATTAAAAGGCACTTCTTTCCCGTTTACATAGGTGGGGTTGTTCTCGGAAAGCGTTTCGATATAATAATTTCCGTTTGCAAAATTGATTTGCGCATGTCGTCTGGAAATGGTCATACCGGTTGGGACCAGCTGCATATTGACTGCCAGCATGATATTATGATTGACCTCGGTACTCGGCCGGCCGATAATCGCCGGATGCCATTGAATATCAAAGATTTTTCCGGTCGTTTCTTCACGCAAAGTGGCATAATTCTGCGGATCCAGCATTTGGCGGATGGTCTGTTGCGCATACCCGAGGGTGAACTCATCCTGTGGTTGAATATCCAGTTGCTCCATTGTGAAAGCTGGATTTAGGGGTCTGTCCATTCCTTTAAGTGATAACTTGTAAGTTTCAGATGTGTTAACACCGATATCGTCAAACTCTTTCAGGATTTCTTCAATTAACCCATTGACAGTGAGCGATTTGCGAATTTTTGCATGCTGACCGGTATGTTCAAATACATTAATTTTTACGTCAATATAATCGTCCATCGTCATTCCTCACTTGGTTTTTGATCGGGCAACAAACCGAGTCCCTTGGCGTTTTCAACCAGATCCGCCGGGGAGAGCACGGATAACAAACTATCCGGCATTCCATAATCTAATAATAGTTTCTTAATGGCAGGGATATCGTAATCCGATTCTTTAAATTTCTTTCCTGAGGATGAAGAAGCTGGTTTTTTCGAATCACCTTCGTCATCTTTTTTGGAATCACTTTCTTCCGGGATACGCAACCATTTTACCTTTGGATCTTTGTATTTTTTGGTAATATTCTTGACCCAGGTATCCAGTGATCCTTCGATGTCTTCATCATTGGCATATGGGGTGGCGATTTGTAACATGGATGTGATTCCGGAGCGGACGATAAAAGCACGCCCCATGGGGAGTTCTACATCTTGCAGACTGCGCGGGAATTTTCCATTCAGCCGGTTGACTGCATCTGCACTTTTTAGACCGATGCCAAAGTTAGGAGCGGTGATGACCTTGCGTAAATCATCCGATGCGCTCATGATGCTGACAGACCCGGCAACGATGACATATACACCGGCAGTTTGATATTTCCGCACCAATCCGGCTATTTCTTCAAAGAAAGCCATCTTTTTGCGGCTGGATTCTTCTGAAAAGGCATCATAATTATCAATAACCAGCACGATTTTGCGTCGTTTTGGATGAACCTCAAAATCAGCGCATTCAACTTTCAAATTTTCCAGCAATTCATCCAATTGATCAATTTCATTAACCGTGTCCACCACATGCGGTAAATTGGTTAATGCATAATCGCTTCCTTTCCACAATTTTCTGGAATAATCCACGAAGACGAACATTAAATCTTCCGGCGAGTAATTGCTGGCCAGAGAAAGAATGATGCTGCGCAAGGTGGTTGTTTTTCCTGAGAATGGTTGTCCGATCACTGTCAGATGCGGACCCATCCGTTCGATATCGATTATAGCTGGTTGTAAACTGCGATCATCAATACCCAGTACGGAATACAGTCTCTTGATCTTGGGTACTTCGGCCTCGTGTAACAAACCATCCAAAGAAACGCGCATCGGCAAGGTCTCGACGGTGGAAGGTTTCTCACCTTTCCAGCTATTGTTCCAGATTTGCTGCATGCGGGTGCACATTTTTGCTATTTTTGACAGGTTGTCCGGGTCATTCTCCTCCGGGATAAAGGACAAAGCGGTTTGGAATTCCAATGGCATATTCCCGACACGCACATAACCACGTCCGGGTACACTGCTCAGGTCAGCCGGCACGCCACGCCCAACCACATCCGAATATCCGGATGAATCGGATAATTTGAGCGTGAAACGTTCGGTTATCAGGTTAAAGAGTTTGCCGGTCAGTGCATTGGTAACATCTGCTGTAATCAGGAAATGCACCCCATACGCACGCGCTTCACGAATCAGCGAAATCAGGGCACCCATTAATCCTTCATAATATTCTTTGAATTCGGCAAAATTATCAATCACTACCAGCACGGCAGGCAGTGTCTTTTCTTTATGGGTATTGTTGTATGAGTCGAGATTATTGACTTTAGCTTCACTAAATAACATTTGTCGCTGATCGATGATATCGTTGATTTTCCGCAACACACGCATGACTCGCTCATCTTCTTCGGAAGTGATAACTGCTCCTACATGCGGTAAATCCTGGAAGATAGTTAAAGCGCGTCCGCCAAAATCCAGAATATAGATGTGCAACTCATCCGGTGAATGGGTTAAAACCAAACTGGTAATGACGGTTCGCACAAATGTTGTTTTTCCACGTCCTGATGCGCCAAAAATGGTGGCATGGCCATTGGAAAAGTCCACCATCAATGGTTTTTGACTGGCCTGATAGGGGTTATCAACAATTCCGATCAGAGGACGCATGGACGTTTTTCCCCAAACAAGATCACCCCAACGGAACTCTTCTCCCCAAAAGGTTTCGGCTTTTTCATTCAACGCCATTCCGGTCATTTTCTCCGTGTCTGTTCCACGTAAAAGATCGATATCATCGTCGTTCATGTAGGCGGTATCCAGCGGTGTTGTTAAGGTCAGGTAATTGCTGCCGGATTGCGCGGGCAGGAATTCCGGCCATGGACGCCATTGCGGTTTGGATTCTTTTAATGCAGTATTTGCGAGCATATCCACAATCACATCATACAATTTGGGCGGTTCGGTTGCTTTTTGTCCGGCACTCTTTTTTGCCCGATCCATCCAGATCACATTTGGGGCAACATTTTCTTCCTGCGGTCCCTTGTAATCACCACCGGTATAAGCGGTTTGAATGAGTTCGATATTCTCATTACCGACCTGCAGATATCCGCGACCGGGAATACCTGGAGGAAGGAAAGCTGCATCCGCCCGGCGTAACAATTCGCGACTGTCATCCGGTGTTTCCACACGCAAACAGATACGGAATTTAATATTGGCACGCATCTGGTCCGTAACCCCTACCGGTCGTTGGGCTGCCAGGATCAAGGTCACTCCTAACGCACGACCCAGACGGGTGATGCTTTCCAATTGTGCTTTGTATTCCGCATTTCCTGAAATCATTTCCGCAAATTCATCGATGATGATAAATAGGTGTGGGTAAGGCGGACGACCTTGCTCCAGATTTAAGCCCTTTCGACGATAATGGACGATATCTTTGGAGTTGGTGTAGGTGTTGAGCTTTTGGCGTCTGTCCAGTTCTGCGATGATGGATGCAAAAACACGGGCTGTTGCCGATTGATCCAGGTTGGTGACAATATCCACTTTATGAGGCAATTTCTTAAACGGTTCAAATGCTGCCCCACCTTTATAGTCAATTAATACGAAATTTAAAACGTCCGGATTAAAGTTCAATGCCATCCCGATAATCAGGGTCATTAATAATTCGGATTTTCCGGAACCGGTAGAACCGGCAATTAATCCGTGCACCCCATCTGCTTTGGCTGAAAAGGTCAGAACGCGAGGCTCATTCCCGGAAAGCAACCCGACTGCCGTATAAAGCCAGTCGGCGGATGAAGGGTTCATGCTGCGCTTCCAGTTTTCTGATGTATATTCCTGTAATTGATCGATTGTATTCAGGTTGAGCATTTCCAGCAATGTCACAGTGGAGGCAAGACTGGAACCATAACCTCGGCGAATATCCAGAGGCTCAAGCCGCTTGGAGAAATTCCTGGCCATTTCCTGCGTGCTGACCAGCTTGGTCTTACCAACATAACGGATGGTATTAAAACCGGTTTCCGCGTAGCGAAACACGGCGCTATCCTCATCCATCTGGTCATAACCGACTTCTAAAATCGCCTGACAGCGACTGGGAATTTTCTTACGATCCGGCACCACAAAAATAATACCTGCGCCTAATTCCTGCCCGTCCAGCAAAATGGTGGAAATCGTGGCTTCCCCTTCCAGATCCCGTAAGCAGGACCAATCCGGAGCAACGGTTTGCACATCCACCACAACCAGCATGAAGGGTAATTTTACATCGGCACCACTCTCTTTATCCTGCAAACGCATGCGCCTGCGTTCAAGAATGGTACGCACATTTTTCCAGAATAAACGCATCCGGTCTGCATCATTCTCTCCGGGTCTTTCATCGCTCTCAAACTGGAGCGTCTCATTGACACCTGATTCCTTACAATGCGGAAGTGCATAAGCCCAGCGCCAGTGTTTACGCATTTCGCTGGTGCCGGCAACATATAGCATCGTATCCTGTGGAGAATGGAAAGCAGCATAATCCACTAACATAGTGCGTAGATAAGCGTGCACTATTTCTTCCGAATCCCCACTGATCCCGATCGAATGACGAATTTCAGATTTCTTAACTTCAACAGTTTTTTCATCCGTTCCCTGTTGATCCTGAACTTTTGATTCCACTTTTTTCTTTTCTTTTTCATCCGCCTGGAAGAATAGCGGAATCGTTACAGGAACATCAAAGAGCAAACGTGAATTTTCTGCCAGACGTGTCGCCTCACGCATCAGCGGGTTGGACACCTGTTCATTCTCGCTTATTTTATAAATCACAGTCGAAGGTCGGGTGCTGATTCCAAGGCGCAAATTCAAAAAGTCATGATCAGTCGGGCGCCGTTCCCAAAGTCGTGTTCCGGAGCGGACATCTTCGACTTTGGCGTTTTCCACCCTGTCAATATCGTCTGCAATGGCCATTGTTTTATCCGGATTTGGATAATTATGAAAATAATAAATCCTTTGCTGCTCATGCTCACTTTCCATTTGCCTGCGCATTTCGCTAATGCGGCGCTTGTAAGTAGCTTTCATTTCATCCCGTTGCTTTTTATCCTGACGATTCGTATAAATTGCCAGTGCGACCGAAGCAATAACAGAAAGCACCATCGGCACCATCATCAGCAGACTGCGGCTTTGACCAAACATGGAAACCATGATGTAACCTAAAATCATGATCATCGGCAGAAATGCCTGTGCCATGATCTCACCCGCTTTTGCATCGGTATCAGGCGGGTTGGGAATATCACGCGCCCCGGAAGGTAATTCTGGTTCAATGCGGGGTGGACGATCGATAAACGTTTTGTTTGCCATTCTTTTTCTCCCCGGGTCTATGGAACCAATGAAACAACAAATACCAGTATTAATGAAATTGCCAGCAGAGCACCAATTACGATGAAAACCATCTTCCAGTTCATTTTTCTTGGTTTTTTCTCAGCCGGGATGGGCGGGAAAAATGGTTTTAAATCGTTAGCCATCGCTAAGACATCTGCATACCTGCCAGCGGGTTGACGATGGATTGCCTTTTCAACGATGTCCGGTATTCCTTTTAAGTCGATTCTACCGGTTGGTTTATGCTCACCACTTAACACTGTTTGATAAACCGCTTCATCTTTCTTAAGATGATATGCATAGGCTGGACGACCAGCCAACATTTCATATAACACTAAACCGATTCCGTAAACATCGGCATTTATTTCCACTTTTTTGCCCGGTTCAAGAATTTCCGGGGCAGTATAAGCCGGAAGATTATAACCATCTGTCCAGGCATTATGAACATCCTGGTTAATATCTCCTATGCCTAAATCCAATAATAAAGGTCTTGGGATTCCGTCTTTATCAAAACGCAGAAAGATTACATCCGGATTAAGACACAAATGTATTTTCCCGGCTTTGTGAAGATAATAAATCACATCAATAATGCTCATTGTGATCCAACCGCTATGCTGATACCAGGGTTGCGGATTTTTATATAAATAATTCCTTAAAATTTCACCTTCAACAAATTTAAAAACAGAAAAATATTTTACCCTGCCTTCAATCACCGTCCACCCATAGGGATGTTGTGATACGGAACTTTGCGGGTGGGCGGGTAAAAGCACAGGTAAGAGTGGATGTTGACCGCTTTTTGCCAGTTTGAGGAAAGCGAGCGCTTCCTGGCGCAATTTATCTTCGCAACCGAGATTGGCGATTTTTAATAAAACAAGTTCATCATCCCGACGCGCCTGATAAACAATTGCAGCGCGTAAAATGACGATGGGTTGAATGATTTCCAGGGGTCCAAACCATTCTCCGTTATTAAAAATTTCTGTGGCATTTTCAGCAGGACAATATTTTTCCTGACACCACAGATTGAAATCCTGAGAAATGACATTACATTTTAAACAAATCCGGTTCATAAAGCCTCGCATTGAAAGGTCGGGCTTTGAAAAATTAGCCGATTATGATGAAACAACCCAATCAAAATGATTGAAAATGATAAAAATGAAAAGCTACACGAAAAATCGCACTCAAACCTGTACTTAAATTTATTTACAGGTTTGAGTGTGCCTAATGGAAATCGAACGACTCGGGAATTGAGTCAAAACAAATTCTTTATCGGAAACGACGAGATCCGGATTCATCACCGGTTTGATAGTGATTAATTGCGCCCTTTAAATCACGCTCCAGTTCAACCATCTTTTTAGCAAGATTTTCTACCCGGGGTTTGATCATGCTTAAATAGCGTTCTACTGCAAAACCACCCACTAGACCAACGAAGGCAGTCATTTTTAAGACCATGATGGCAACTTCCAGTGCTTTTGCCACACCCTGTAAAATCTCTCCAAAGTTTCCGAAAGACTCCGCCATTTTTTGGACTTGGGGAATGTCCATATATACTTCTTCAGCCATTTTCGTTTCTCCTACTTAAGGAAAGATTAACTAAAGATCTTGCCGAACACATCAAAAAGCTCGCTGGCTTTGGATGCTGCCTGGCGATCTGCCTGATCCATGAAATCCAGTGCCTTTTTAATGGCATTACCGAATCCCATATTGACACTGCCAATATTCACGAGTGACGGGATAACCTCCGAAGTCATTTCCTGTACAAATCGGACAGAACCATCACCTTTCCAAATACCGTTCGTGACCTGTTGCACCATGGATCTTAAAGGAGAAGTGACGGCATCTTGTATGATATTGACTTGAGAGGTGATCATGCTGATGACATGGTTGACGACACTACGTGCAATTTTTAGGATAAAACCTAACATTTTTTACCTCCAACTGCTTAATTGAATAGACCGCCAGCGCCTCTATCCTGAGCTTGCATGTCAGAAATTGCTGCGGTGATATCTTTGGCAATTTCCTCAAATTTTTGGCTCAGTTTATTAACGGAAGGGACAAATGCGGAGATAATCGCATTCGAGAATGCTTCTCCAGCGTCGCCTACCAGCGCACCATTTTGCATTTCCTGCGCAATTTGTTGAGCAAGACGCACTGTTTCCTGCAACCGTTGTGAGGTTGTTTTACATTGCTGCGCCATCTCATTCATGGCAGGGTAATTAAGTTTAATTACATCGGACATAATCTGGCTCCTTTTTAATTAATTCAATTATTCGCCGAGCGATTTGAAGACTCCCTGCCCCTGGTCTTCGGCATTTCGGTAAATCTTGACAATATTATCTGCAGCCCCTGCGGCAGCATGCAAGGCAGCCACTAATCTGCCCATTGCAGGAAGTACGCGTTGTTCCATTTCTCCAAAGAACTGTTCCGAACCTCTTCCGATCCAACCATTGCCATGTAGACCTTCCACACGACCTTTCGTTTGGCTCATCAGTTGATTTACGGCATCAGCTTCGGAACGGAATCGTTTGACGATGTTTTCCATTTGTTCGTAATTGACTTCTGATTTTTCAGCCATTGCTTTTCCTTTCATACCAATTTTGTAAAAATTTGGATATCTTCCGATGGATTGGAAACGTCTGATAATTTGTGTCTGTTATATTTTTCAAACCTGATAATTACCTCCTCTGCATGCAAAATAGAATGAGAATAAATCAGCTATGAATCATCGAATTATTCATTTTCGCTTTTATCTTTGATTATTTTTGCAGCGCCACCTGCGGCAGCACCCACACCACCAACGACTCCGGCAATACCCGCAGCGTTGACTTCACCACCTTGATCTCCTGTCGGGGCTGAGGATTGACCGGAACCACCTCCGGCAGGTGATTGTGAAGCGGAATCTCCACCTCCTGAACTCCCGCCCGCACTCTGGTAGACGTGGTCAGGCATTGCTGGACCTCTACTGCTATCTGAACCTATCGCACCAGAGCC
>CAZPIM010000042.1:10634-23076 GCA_964586385.1 uncultured Anaerolineaceae bacterium | reverse complement strand
GGGAATAGAAATTGGCCGTGGATACCGGCAGGGATCTTATCTCTTGTCAGTTTCTTCACTATAGTTTCCAGTATGAATCAAATGACCTATGTCATATCATTCTTATTCATCGGCTTAGGTTTATTCTTAATTGTCCGAAATTTTGTAAAAAAGTAATTTTGAATGTAGAGGTTTCAAATGTCAGAAGATAATAACGTACGCTATATCAGAAATCCTGAAAATCATAAAAGCATTTTCTTTCCTGTATTGCTGATCATTGTAGGATTGTTTTTCCTTCTTTCGAATCTCAATATGATTTCAGGTGATGCTAAATCATTGTTGATTAGGTTTTGGCCACTCCTATTTGTAATTGGAGGCTTAGAGGACCTGATCAATAAAAAATGGGTTGGCGCAATCATCAATGTCGGGATTGGAGCAATTTTGGTGCTTGCAAATATGGGTTACTTTCCTTGGACAGCCTGGGAAATGATCTGGAAAATCTGGCCAATCTTCATCATCGCCATTGGACTTCAAGTAGCTTTCAAAGGCCAAAATCTTATTGGATCCATTATTGGTGTTTTTGTTTCAGTCTTAATTGTCACCGGGATTTTATGGGTTGCTTTGAATAGCTCATTGGTTGGAAAGGGTGTCATCAACCAGGTCGGTTATGATCTTGGAAATGTCAAACAAGCGTCTATTGAGCTAGTACCTGCAATTGGAAGTCTCATGATTACAAATGGTGCACCTTCAACGCAATTGTTATCAGGAGAAATCACGCTAACCAATGAGGAAAAGTTGCTTGAGGATTATGAAACGAATGGTTCCATAGGTGAATTGAAATTGAAAAGCGAAGGAATTGTAATTTTTCCTTCAAAGACAGCTAATGGGGGTTTCCCTTGGGATGTCCAATTAAATGATATGGTGGTTTTGGAACTGAATGTAATTCAAGGTGTAGGAGAGCAGGATCTGGATCTTTCTGGCCTTGATTTGACAAAATTTAACATCAAACTGGGAGTCGGTCAATCAATTGTTGAATTACCCGAAGAAAGCATTTTTAATGGATCAATTGATTGCGCAATTGGAGAACTTATCGTGTATGTGCCGGAAGGATTGCCGATAAAAATCAATCTGGATACAGCCATTACTTCAACAAATTATCCGGATAGTTTCACCCGTGATGGTGATTGGTTATACTCGCCAAACGGGCGTGGTAGCGCTGATGTAAGGACATTAACATTAAACAATCCTATAGGCTCGCTTGTTATAAGAACGAAATAGTCATATTTTCCATATTCCATATCCGGTTCTGAGAGAGTTTTTTCAGAGCCGGATTTTTTTGGGAACTTTTATTCTTTTTTTTCGTCATATGAGAAGAATTCACAAATATTTTGGAGGTAAAATGAAAAAAATAAATCTTATATTGATATTCGTCATGCTAGTTGGTATATTGAGTGCATGTTCAGCAGGAAATGCGAAAGGCGATATGACTCGATCAATTAATGTATCCGGGACTGGCGAAGTCTACTTAGTACCTGATATTGCGTATGTTTATGTCGGCACGCGAAGTGAAGCAGCGGATGTTGGTTCAGCTTTGAGTAATAATAATCAACAGGCGCAATCTATTTCAACTGTACTAACAGGGTTGGGTGTCGACGTAAAAGATATCCAAACAACCACATTCAATGTGTACCCAATGCAGAATTATGACCAGAATGGTCAGCCAACAGAAATCAGATATGTTGTAGAAAACACTGTTTATGTGAAAGTAAGAGAATTGGCTAAATTGGGTGAGTTGCTGGATGCAGTTGTGCGCAGTGGTGCAAACCAAATCAATGGAATATCATTCGATGTCCAGGACCGAAAAACTGCAGAAGCTGAAGCACGTAGATTAGCAATTGAAAATGCGAAAGAAAGAGCTCTGGAGATTGCAGCTGCAGCAGGTGTTTCATTAGGAGAAATCTTAAACATCAATGTAAATTCCTATGGCAATGTTCAACCAATGTATGATGCCAAGGGTGGCGGTTATGCAACAGCATCTTCAACAACCCCCATTTCTTCCGGGCAATTACTAATCACAGCTGACGCTAACATATCCTATGAATTAAAATAAGAAAATTTGAATCAAAAAACTGGCAGATCATCAATTCTGCCAGTTTTTTATTTAATCAGAATCCAAATGATCAAATAATAACTGATACAGGCTGCCCAAAGCCAGGAATCGATGCGGTCCATCATTCCGCCATGGCCAGGCAAAAGATTACTCGAGTCCTTGATATTAAACTGACGCTTTAACATGCTTTCACCAAGATCACCGAGTGGCGTTATGAAACCTAATGCTGCACCAAGAATGAGCCCATCTAATAATGAAATTTGAGGAGCTGAATTGTGAAAAATCATCCCAAGAATCGCTCCACCAATAATTCCAAAAATCACTCCGCCCAGATACCCTTCCCAGGTCTTTTTTGGGCTAAGTCTGGGAGCGATTTTATTTTTTCCCAATCGGGTTCCAATTAAATATGCACCACCATCTGCAATACCTACAGTTGGGATTGACAATAAAATCCACCAAAGCCCATCCGGAAGAAATCGTAGAGATATAAGGTAACTTCCGAGCCAACCAATGTACAGTATTCCCCCAAGCGTAATTCCAAAATCGATGGAAGTATTCATATGCCCTAGTTCATAACTAATCGTGTGAAAAGCCATTGCTGTTAGAACTGCAAAGGTCAAAATAATATCACTATTAACAAAACTAAACAGGTAGCGCAAGATAACCAGTGAAACAACGGCAATGAAAATTACTGCTGCATTTGGTGCATATCCACCTTTCTGGTACATATTCCAGTATTCCCAGGATGCAACAGCAAGTAATATGGAAATAAAAAAAACAAATGGCCAACCACCAAGAATAATAAAAATCACTCCGATGATTGTTATGATACTGGCTGTGATTATTCTTTTGATTAGCATTGTTGTTTTTTTTAACCGAATTCAGATACGGTTCCGTATCGGCGATCTCTCTTATTATATGCAATCAATGCCTTATGTAATTCAGACTTGTTAAAATCTGGCCAAAGTGTTTGAGTCACATACCATTCAGAATATGAGCCTTGCCAAATTAGAAAATTACTGATGCGCATTTCTCCAGATGTACGAATAATTAAGTCCGGATCTGGAATCCCGGAAGTGAAAAGGAATTGACTCACTAATGTATCAGTGACTTCTTCTGGTTTTATCCCTTGTGTCATCATTTTCTTTATGGCACAAACGATTTCATCTCTTCCACCATAATTCCAGGCGATACATACAGTTATTCGTTCATTATTTTTAGTTACTTCAATTGACTTTTCAACTTTATTTCGTAAATTCGGTGATAACTGGTCTAATCTGCCAATATGTTTTAGTTGTACACCCTCTTTATTCAATTCATCAAGTTCTTTGTCAATCACTTCTTCCAAAATATGCATCAGACCTTCAACCTCATCGACCGGTCTTCCCCAATTTTCTGTGGAGAAAGCATAGATGGTTAAATATTTGACATTAAATTCCACACAAGCGCGAATGACGCGCCGGAGATTTTCTGTGCCGGCACGATGACCAGCCAAACGGGGTAATCCACGTTTTTTAGCCCAACGTCCATTTCCATCCATGATGATGGCGATATGTTGGGGAACTATTTCAAGTTTGTTTTCAGAGGGATTTTTATTTGAAGACATATGTGTGTCTATACTTCCATGATTTCTATTGTTTTTCGTTCTCCGACCCGATCAATTTCATTAATAAAATGTTCGATTACTTTCTGCAATTCTTCTTCAGCTCGTTTTAATTCATCTTCTGAGATGAGTTTTTCTTTTTCATATTCTTTTAAATCTTTGATAACATCCCTGCGGACATTTCGGCAAGCGATTCGTGATTCTTCCAAACGACTATTCGTGATTTTTACAAGCTCACGACGTCTTTCTTCATTAAGTGGTGGAAGATTGAGACGAATTACTTTTCCATCATTATTTGGCATAACACCTAAATCAGAAGCGATAATTGCCCGTTCGATCGAGCGAATGGTGGATCCTTCGAATGGGCGAATGAGGATTTGCCTGGGTTCCGGGATACTGATTGTAGACAATTGATTTAATTGGGTTGGCATCCCATAATATTCAACTTCTATTTTTTCCACCAAAGCCGGATTCGCTCTGCCGGTCCGAATACCTGCCAAATCTTCTTCTAGATTGTTAACCGCACCCTTCATGCGTGATTCTGCATCTTTGATTGTCTCTTTAATCACGTGAACCTCCTTTATTGATTATGATTAAAATTCTTTTATTCCTGAATAATTTTAACTTATTTTCTTTCTCAACAGGTTCTTTAAGGGGTATTGTTTTCCAATAATGCTTTAAAGCATACCTTATTTTATTATAAATTGCTATATTTTGCCTCTTGACGAAATAAGAATATATGTTCTATAATAGAACATATATTCTGGAGGTAGAAATGTCCAATATTCATCTTTCACAATTTCTGGCAAAATCCGATCCGCTCACAAAATCATTGAATTTGGCCCATCATCATCCTGCCATTAGCGAATACTCAATGGATGACTTAACAATTAATTCTTTTTATCTGCCTATGCACTCCATTTTCCTTGGGTTGGCAGGTGCAGACATGCCGATTTTGTTTGACTGGACAGATCCAAAGACGCATTCCATTCTGATTGTGGATGATGATACAACTTCAATTCGACAATTAATGCTTTCGATGATACGGTCTCTTACAATAAAAAACTCGTCGGAGGACATTCAATATATTATGATTTCGGAAGATCCGGATCAATGGATGAATCTAATTAGTCAGAGCGACACAAATTTTGATTTTTGCGCAGGTGTAGTTGGCGGCAATGAGATCAGTGCAGAAGATTGGATCATTTATCTGGCGCAAAAAACCGAAAAAAGATTGCAAGGAAAAGAATGGGGTGCATCAATTATTTTATTCGTTGAAGATAATTCAATTATTGGTAATTTTGATATTCAAACAAAACTGAATTATGAATGGCTCATAAAATATGGCGCAAGAGTAAATATTTGGATCATCTCTGGTCTGAATATTCAAAATAATATTGATTTATTACCAAAAATCGACCTTTATCGGGTTAAAATTTTTGGAAATACAGATCCAAAGTATCGTGAGCAGATTAATAATTTAGTTCCTGGTTCCATTTTGGATGGACTGCAACCTGATCGGCATTTTGTTACAAAAATTGGTTCTGAATGGATTCGGTTTTGGGCACCAAAATTGCAATGTTAATTTCCATACGGAGGAATAAATGAAAACAGGCATGCTTTGGTTTGATAATGACCCGCATAGAAATCCCATTGAAAAAATCCAACAGGCAGCAGACTACTATCAACAAAAGTATGGCAGTCAACCAACTTTGTGTTTTGTCCATCCTGTGTTAAAAGATATTGCTTTTGAAGTCGGAATTAATTTAGAAGTGAAATTTAATCAATCAATCTCACCAGATCATATTTGGATTGGAAATGGAACATTCTAATATTTGCTGAAAGGTTTTTTCTTTAAACCTGCAATAACTGGTTTCATATCAAATGAGATTTCTCGATAACCATAACAATTAATAATATCTGTCTGAAATATTCGTGTCGATATAATTGAATCATTTCTGTAAATGTGAACATGACCATGTAAGTGGTATACCGGTTTAAAAACTTTAATTAACCATTTGAAGGCTTTTATACCCTGGTGGGGCAAATCACTTTGGTCATGGATTTTCCAGGGTGGTGCATGCGTGACAAAAATATCCAGAAATCTTCCATACCAAATTTTATTGAACATCAATCTTGGGATGATTTTATAAACATGATCCCACATTTCTGATTGAGTGTATTGAAATCCTCCCAGGTTGTAACGGAGACTGCCTTCAACTCCTGCGATTAACACCCCTGTGTCATCTGTCACACACCTTCGATGAATGTTTACCGCACCCATAGGAAATGGTTTTTCATCTCCTGTTAATGACTCGGATCTATATACATGATTTCCATTAACATAATACATTGGAATATTTAACGTGGAGACCATATATTCCAAATAGTACGATCTTAGGTCTCCACATCCAATTAATAAATCAACATCACAAAATCGTTCGCGAATTTGAGGTTGATAAATAAAACCCAATTCAACATCACTAACGGCAAGAATTTTCATCGTTAATTAATTTTACCTTACCAAATACCGATTTAATTGTGTTTTAATTTGATTTGCGTAAGTGTTAATCAAATGCACTTGTGGCAATTACAAACGCGATAGCGATTTCTTTCCCATGACTGATACTGATTGCCCAATTCGCTAGTTGTTTGTCCTGGGCGATTTGCTGCGCTTTCCCATGAAGAACCAGTACAGGTTCACCGAGTTCCCCTCTTAAAATTTCAATATCTTTCCACCGAATAATTCCAATTCCGGTTCCCAGAGCCTTCGAAACTGCTTCCTTGGCAGCAAACCTCCCTGCTAAACAAATGAAACGGTCTTCACAAATTTCTTTTTCAGCTTCCGTATACACCCTATTTACAAATCTAACAAAAATCTTAGGGTCAAGGTTTTCAAAACGACTGATTTCAACTAAATCGACACCATTACAAATCATTTAATTCTCCAATCAGGCAATCGTTTCATCTCCAATCATTTTTGGTCCGGAACTAATCGTTACCATGCGATCCGGGTTGATATATTTATGAGCAACCCTACGTATATCTTCCTTGGTGATATTCTTAATTTTCTCCGGGAAATTTTGTAAATAATTTAATCCGAGTCCATATCTTTCCATTTTAATGATTGCATTTGCGACACCACTATTCGATTCAACCGAAAGCGGTAATGAACCAATATAACTGGATTTCGAATCCTCCAATTCTTCATCCGTTACCAGTTCATCGATGAATTGAGTTAACTCTGCTTTGATTATTTCAATCGTTTTTTGGTAGTTTTTTGGATTAATTCCAGCGGAGATTTCCCAGGATCCCCCCTGCAACCAGGCGTTCAGACTTGTAGAAGCATAATACGCAAGACCTGATTTTTCCCGAACTGCGTTTCCGATTCGGCCCATCATTCCAAATTGACCAAGTATGTTGTTTCCCAATGAAGCCGAGAGATAGTCTTCTGAAATACGTGAAGGTCCATGACATCCCATAATTAAATCCATCTGGAATTTTTCATCCAGTGGAAGAAACTCCTCATATGAATCCCTCAAGGGTGGACACACTGGAATTTCAGGTGGTTCTACCCAGTCATCATTTTCCCATTTTCCTAAGGCATCAAATACAAATTGATTCACTTTTGATGGCTCAATAGCACCGACAATAACCACAACCATCCCTTTTGGACCGTAAACCTTTTTATGGAAATCAATCACATCAGAGTGTGTAATATTCTTAACCGTCTGAAGGTAACCATCTTCTGGTCTTCCATATGGATGATTCGCAAAGAGAATTTCATCAAACCGCAATGATGCAACTTCGCCCGTGTCCTGAGCACGTTGTTGTAAGCCACTAATAAAATTTGTCTTTACTTTTCTAAATTGAGAAAGAGGGAAAACAGGTTCACGCAATGATTCGGATAGCGTTCTCATTAATAAGGGCAGATCTTCGACTAATGATTTCCCTCCAAAACTAGTGGTTTGAATGCTGGCGCCAAATCCAAAACTTGATCCAACTGATTCCAAATCATTATAGATTTTCTTAAATTTATGAAATTTTGTGCCTCGCATCAACGCTATGGATGTAAATAAAGCCAATCCCAATTTTTCCTGCGGGTCCTGTTGTGAACCACCTTGCAAAAAACCGCTTAAAATGACACTTGGACTATTAAAATTCGTTTTTGTTAAAACGATAATACCATTTGGTAAGACGGTCCTAAAAATATTATTTTCACCCGGGAGATGCTGCCAATTGATTGGATTGATATTCACAACGATTCTCCCTGTGTTTGGTCTGGTAGGTAAAGTCCTATAACGCGATGATCAGGGTCTAAATATTTTTCAGCAACCCTTAGGATATCTGCTGGTTGAATGTTCTTTAAATGGTTAATGTAATTCGTAAACCAATCATAATTTGCAAACATTTCTGAATATCCCAGCCAAAAAGCCTGATTTGTGATATTTTCTAATCCATAAACAAACAAAGCAGTCGCTTGTTTGATTGCCCGGGAGATCTCTTTATGATTGACATGTTGATTACATAGTTTATCGATTTCCACATCGATTTGTTGCAAAACCTGTTCTGGT
Source organism: uncultured Anaerolineaceae bacterium (assembly GCA_964586385.1). GTDB lineage: Bacteria > Chloroflexota > Anaerolineae > Anaerolineales > Anaerolineaceae > UBA6170. Next base: position 14,810 of record CAZPIM010000042.1, on the reverse strand, counting down.
TTTCGTTCCGGATGAAGGATGACGGCAATGTCATAAATAAATGGATCAATTGTTGCCTGTAATCCCCCAAACACACTGATTGCCATTTCTTTTTCTACTAAACGCTGGTAAAGGCGGCTGATCTTATTGGATGTGCCACCACCACCAAACATATTCAAACTGGCTGGCCCAGTTAAAATACTATCTAAAATTGTGAATGCAAAAAAATCCGGATCATTGGCAGCCGGTGCACGATAAGCAATCTGCAAATAAATTGTATCTCCCGGTCCATGAAGAATAACTTCTTTTTTTTCAGGTATTGTGAATTCCGGTTTTATTGATTGTGTTATTCCTTTGTAGACATTTGGTAATGGTCCAAAAGATTGCTTAACCTGATCTAAAAGTGAATCTGTTTCAAAGTCACCTGCAATGGTCAAAATTGCATTGGAAGGTTGGTAATATTTTTTGTAATGATTAAAAAGATCATCCCGATGAATGTTTTTCAAATCATCTTCTGTACCAATAATTTCATTTTTATAGGGATGGTGAATAAAGGAAGATTGTGTAACCTGGTTATTGAGTCTTGAGAATGGGTCGTTATCTTTGCCTTCTTTTTCAGATAAGATCACCGTTCTTTCCGATTCAACCTCATTCGGATCAAATACACTATTCAACATACGGTCCGATTCAAGCTGAAATGCGATTTCAATTTTGTTTGCAGGTAAAGTTTCGTAATATGTTGTCCAATCCAGGTGAGTGAATGCATTCCCTGTTCCACCTTCTCTGGCGACAACCCTGTCCATTTGCGGGCCACTAAATTTTTGGGTACCTTTGAATTGCATGTGTTCTACCCAATGGGATAATCCGGTAAACCCATACTTTTCGACCCGACTACCAACTCTATACCAAATCCAGGAACTAATAATTGGCGCAGAATGAATTTCTTTAAAGAAAATTGTCAATCCATTATCCAGCGTTTCTTTAAGAAATTGCGTTTCCATCAGTCCTCATTCTTGGGAGTTATATTTTTTTACAAATCGGGATTTATTGTAATTATTTTTGAATATAGCATAACCTTAAAAAATAATACATCAAAAAAAGATTCGATTATTTGGTTATAATTAACCAGATTACCCTAAAAATAAAGGATGACCAAATGAGAACTGGTTCCAGATTTAATGTTGCAATCATTGGAGCAGGTCCGGCAGGTATTTTTGCAGCAAAAGAATTGGTTAAGAATGGAATTGATGTACATTTAATTAATCGGGACATTAAGCCTGGTGGTTTGGCAGAATATGGCATTTATCCGGATAAAATAAAAATGAAGGATGGCTTGCGAAAGCAATTTGCTGCCTGTATTGATGCACCTGAAGTGACCTATTATGGGAATATTTTGGTGGGATCAAACGGACATTTGAAAATTGATGACATCCGAAAAGCGGGTTTTGATGCAATTTTGGCAACAACTGGTGCACAAGGAACCAAGTGGATCGGTATCCCGGGTGAGAATTTAAAAGGCGTCTTTCACGCTAAAGATATTGTTTACCATTACAACCAATTGCCACCTTTTAGTACAAAGAAATATGATATTGGCAAAAATATAGTAATTATCGGCGTCGGGAATGTAATGATGGATATTGCCCGTTATTTAATTCACGAGAAACAGGTCGAGACAGTAACGGCAATTGCCAGAAGAGGTCCAGCGGAATTAAAATTTTCAAGAAAAGAAATGGAATATGTCGGGAAGAATTTTGACCTTGAAGCGTATAAAAAGGAATTAGATCGCGTTACGCCAATTATGAATGAAATTGGTCAGGATCCCAATCAGTCGTTAAATTTCATTTTGGATTCTCTTGAAAATAATTGTGACGAACAAGTCTCAAGTACAAAATTTCAATTAAAATTTTTGGCATCTCTGAAATGTATTCTTGGCGATGAAAATAGTAATATCACGGGTATTGAAATAGAGGAAAACAAATTAGGTATCAGCAACGGAAACACTTTTGCTGTTGGTACCGGTAATAGGGAAGTCATTTGCTGCGATACGCTTATTTTTGCGATTGGGGATGGTGTGGATCCGGGTTTTGGCTTACCTGTCGAAAAAAATGAATTTGTAAAAAACCCCTATCCAAGATTTCCTGTCGAGGATGTATCTTATGAAAGTTTCGATCCAATTTCAAATCTGTCAATCGACGATGTATTTCTTGCCGGGTGGGCAAGGAAAGCGAGCGATGGATTAGTAGGAATCGCTCGAAAAGATGGCGTGAATGCAGCGCAATCAATTTTGGCTTACCTTGCATCAAAAAAATATTCGAATGATTTTGATTCGGTGAACTTCGAAGAAATCATTCGGGATTCTAATCCTCATTATGTGACCAAAGAAGATATAAAGACTTTGGAGGAGGAAGAACGTAGACTTGCAGTCGAACGCGGGCTTCTACAATTTAAATTTTCAACGAATACAGAAATGTTATCGGTGATTGAACACAGGAAAATGGTTCAAACCTAAAATATAAACATTTTTGATTAATCAAAAAATAATTTTTGTCACTTTTCATGGACCAGGATCATCAAAAGCATGTAAAAGGATTCGTTTGCTTCCTTATAGTTGATTTGTTAAACTAAAAAGAAACTTCTTTAACGGGGATGAGGTTTAAAGAAATTAAAGGAGGAAAGATGGAATTATCCAGTGAAATGAAGAAAGAAATGTACTGGATGATGTTATTATCCCGGCGTTTGGATGAACGGGCGTGGGTTTTACATCGTCAAGGTAAAATTGCTTTTCACATTTCTGGTATTGGACACGAAGCAGCGCAAGTAGGGTCTGCTTTTGCTTTAAGAAAAGGTCATGATTGGGTTACTCCCTATTATAGAGATCTTGCATTGATGCTTTGTTTGGGTCTTACTCCAAAGGAATTTATGTTTAGTCTGATGGGAAAGGTTGGAGATCCAACATCCGGAGCTCGTCAGATGCCCAGTCATTTTAGCCTTAAGCGGGTGAATGCAGTCAGTCATTCTGCACCTGTGGCAACACAAACAGTACATGCCGCTGGCATCGGCTTGGCGATAAAAATGAAAAAAGAAGATAAAGTGGTGTTAACGACAATCGGTGAAGGATCAACATCACAAGGTGAATGGTATGAAGGTGTAAACTGGGCAGCTATTCACCAATTACCGGTTGTTTTTTTAGTCCAAAACAACCAGTATGCGATCTCTGTTCCTCCGGAATTGCAAATGGCTGTGAAGAATTCTGCAGAAAAAGCTTGTGGACTCGGCTTAGAAGGATTGACAGTTGATGGGACAAATGTTTTTGAAGTGTACGATGTTGTCCATTCTGCGATTGAAAAAGCGAGGTCCGGGCAAGGTCCTACTCTGATCGAAGCAAAAATGTATCGTATCACGCCACATTCATCTGATGATGATGATCGGACCTATAGATCCAGAGAAGAAGTTGATGAGAATAAAAAGAAGGATCCAATTTTATTAACAAGACAAATTCTTTTGCAATCCTCAATTATTTCAGAAAAAGAATTGGATGAAATGGATGTGAAAGCCAAAGAAATCGTCACCGAAGCGGTGAAATTCGGGGAAGAAGCTGCTTACCCATTAGCTGAGGAAGCTGCTTATCCGGTTTTTGTGGAGGACATTCGAAATGGCTGAAATTACGATGGTTGAGGCAATTCGAGATGCGATGGATGAAGAAATGGCCAGAGATGAGGATGTTTTCATCGTTGGAGAAGATGTTGGTCAAAGAGGTGGTGTTTTCCGGGCGACTGTTGGTTTATTTGATAAATATGGTGAATCCAGGGTCATTGATTCGCCTTTAGCAGAACTTTCAATTGTTGGTGTTGGCATTGGGGCTGCATTATATGGGCTTAAACCGATTTGTGAAATTCAATTTGCAGATTTTATTTATCCTGCATTTAATCAAATTATCAGTGAAGCATCCAAAATGTGTTATCGCACGAATGGAGATTGGACAGTCCCGATGGTGATTCGTGCCCCCTACGGTGGTGGAATCGGTGGTGGTCTATATCATTCTCAAAGCATTGAGGCTTTCTTTACCCATGCACCAGGTTTAAAAGTTGTTGTGCCTTCCAATCCTTATGATGCAAAAGGATTATTAAAAGCAGCAATCAGAGATCCTAACCCGGTTCTTTATTTGGAACCTAAAAAAGGATATCGATTAATAAAAGG
>CAZPIM010000042.1:4865-10534 GCA_964586385.1 uncultured Anaerolineaceae bacterium | reverse complement strand
GGAGAAATCGCAGCCATTATTGCTGAACATGCTTTTACATTTCTTGATGCTCCGGTTCGACGACTGGCTGGCCCGGATGTTCCTGCAGTTCCATTCAGTCATCCCATGCAGGATTGGTTTATGTTGAATGAAGAAAAAATAACCACTGCTGCCCGCGATCTGGCAAATTATTAATTTTTGGAGGAAGTCCAATGGCTATAAAAATAATCATGCCGAAACTTGGCGAGTCAGTTGTTGAGGGAACGGTTGTGAATTGGTTAAAAAAAGAAGGGGAGACTGTAGAAGAGTTTGAATCTCTTTTGGAGGTCGAATCAGCCAAAGTAAGCACAGAAATCCCCAGTCCCGCAAGTGGTATTTTATTAAAAATTCTCGTCAATGCGGGAACAACTGTAAATGCTGAAACAGTAATTGGCTGGATTGGTGAGAAAAACGAAGTTATTCAAGAGACACAAGATTCCCCAGACCCAAATTCGGTTGTTGATGAGGGTGATTTATTGGTCGAAGAAAAAAAAGTGAACCAAGAAGCGGATTATTCCGCTGGAAGAAATGTGGATTTAGGATTTATTTCACCTGTCGTGGCCAAGATCGCACAGGAATATAAAATCAATCTCGACCAAATTAATGGCACAGGGCAGGGTGGGCGAATAACCAAGAAGGACCTTACGAATTTTCTTGATTCAAGAAAGGAAAAATCTGAAGATCCGGAAAAAGCTGCTTGGGAAACCCCTGGTGAAGGCGACTTATTTCGGCCGACAGAATTGCAATTCCCTGGTAAGTTTGGGAATGTGAGCGAAAAAAAGGTACAAAACCTTCCAAGTGAAATCAGAAATGACGAAAATTCCTCACAATCTCGGACTTCGCAAATTATCCCACATACAAAAATACGAAAATCCATCGCTGATCACATGGTGTTTAGCAAACGCACGTCCCCACATGTTACCACGGTGATGGAAGTAGATTTAATCAAAGTTGTTTCCCATCGTGATGAAATAAAAGCAAAGTATTCAGCACAGGGGGCAAAACTTACCTATACCGCATATTTCATTTCAGCCATAAGTCAGGCATTGACCAGTTTTCCTATTGTTAATTCTTCCTGGACTGATGAAGGAATTGAAATGAAACCGGATATTAACATTGGCATGGCAACTTCGCTGGGACAAGCAGGGCTTATTGTCCCGGTGATCAGAAATGCCGATTCCTTGTCTTTACTTGGATTGGCGCGAAAAATTAATGATCTTGCGGAACGAGCCAGAAATCAAAAATTGAAACCGGATGAAGTAATTGGAGGAACTTTTACAATAACCAATCACGGTACCTCTGGATCACTATTTGCGACTCCCATCATCAATCAACCGCAATGTGCAATTTTAGGTGTTGGAGCGATCCAAAAACGTGTCACAGTTATCAATGATGCAATCGCAATTCGCCCGATGGTTTATCTATCGCTAACTTTTGATCATCGAATTTTGGATGGTTCGTCTGCAGATGGTTTTTTGGCGAAGATTGTAGAACTATTAGAAAATTGGAATTAAACTGTTAACACTTGCAAAAATACTTAAAGAATAACTGACATATCATTTGATTTGTTATAATTTACACTTGAAACATGATTAGGTTTTTAAATTCATCGTTCGTATGCCAGGAGAAAAAATGAATGAATTTGATGTAGTAGTTTTAGGTGCTGGGCCAGGTGGTTACGTGGCGGCAATCAAAGCGTCTCAATTAGGGTTAAAGACCGCAATAATCGATAAACAATGGTTGGGTGGGGTCTGTCTGAATGTCGGTTGTATCCCTTCGAAAGCACTATTAAAAAATGCAGAAATAGCACAAATATTAAGAAACAAATCCAAAGAATTTGGTTTTTCGTTTGAAAATTTAAAGCTTGATTATAGTGTGGCGGTAAAACGCAGCAGGCAAGTTTCAAATCGATTAACAAAAGGTGTTGGATTCTTGATGAAAAAGAACAATATCGAAGTTTTTATGGGAGAAGGCAAATTAACCGGCAAAAATAAAATTTCTGTTAAAGACTCCTCTGGAAATATTCAGGAAATTGTAACGAAAAATATCATCCTGGCTACAGGAGCACATTCCATACAAATACCGGGAATGGAAGTGGATGGGCAGAAAGTGCTTTCTTATAACGAGGCAATCTTACAGGAAAGCATGCCTGAATCAGTGGTTATTATCGGAGCCGGGGCAATTGGGGTAGAATTTGCAACCATTTGGAATGGCTATGGCAGTAAAGTCACTATTGTAGAAATGTTACCCCGTCTGGTTCCCCTGGAAGATGAAGAAATTGGGCTTGAATTGGGAAAAGCCTTTAAAAAATCAGGAATAGAGATACTGACAAGCCATAAAGTAGAAAAAATTGAAAAGACCGAAACAGGGGTGCGGGTGACTGTCAGTGGTGATAAAGGTGAGCAAGTTATAGAAGCCCAACAAGCGCTCGTGGCAATTGGTTTCCGGCCAAATTCCAAAGATATCGGATTGGAAGTCGCAGGTGTTAAAGTTGATTCTCGTGGATTTGTGGAAATAAATGAACATATGTCGACCAATATTCCCGGAATATGGGCAATTGGAGATCTCACCGGCAAGTTGTTACTAGCTCATGTTGCATCGACACAGGCCATCATATGCGCAGAAAATATTGCCGGCGAAAAATCAGTCACCCTGGATTATCGAATGATGCCAAGGGCCACCTATTGCCATCCTCAAGTAGCGTCATTCGGTTTAACAGAAGCGCAGGCGAAAGAAGAAGGATATGAAGTTAAAGTGGGCAGATTCCCATTTCAGGCAAACGGCAAATCCCTGGGAATGGGTGAATCGGGTGGATTTATCAAATTGGTCACCGATGCGAAGTATGGGGAAATTTTAGGAGCCCATATGATCGGGCTGGAAGTCTCTGAACTTTTACCTGAATTGACTTTAGCTCAAAATATGGAATTGACAATTGAAGAAATCAGTCGGAATGTACATGCACATCCTACTTTGAGTGAAGTGATTATGGAAGCTGCCCATGATGCGGCAGGACATTCGCTTCAAATTTAATTGATTTATTCACTTTTGCACCTTGTAAAATATGATTTTTACAAGGTGCTTTTTTTTATTGTTTTTGTTGCCTGTGCTATAATTTTCCCTCGGAAAGGTAAGAAAAATATCATGTTACAAAAAATAGCCAAAGTTTTTGGGTATGATCCGACTAGAAAACTGATTGACATTTATTCAGAAAGAGTGGCTGAGATTAACCGCCTCGAGCCTGAATTTGAATCGTTGACTGATACGGAACTGGCACAGAAAACAGATGAATTTCGAAAAAGATTGTCTGAAGGTGAGACTCTGGATGAGCTCTTAATCGAAGCCTATGCAACTGTTCGAGAAGTGAGTAAACGCACTTTAGGTCTCCGTCATTACGATGTCCAAATGATCGGTGGAATCGCTTTACAAAATGGGTCGATTGCAGAGATGCGCACAGGTGAAGGGAAAACACTAGTGGCAACATTACCGGTCTATCTGAATGCAATCACTGGTCTTGGAATACACCTTGTTACTGTGAACGACTATCTGGCAAGACGTGATGCACGATGGATGGCACCAATTTATAATGCGCTTGGTTTATCAATCGGCGTTTTACAAATGGCCAGCCGGACGGAGAATGGAAAAAAAGCTTTTCTTATCGACACTTCAAAAACATCAAGCTTTGAAGATCAGGATCAATTGGTACTCGTTGACCGCGCGGAAGCATACAAAGCGGATATTGTGTACGGAACGAATAGTGAATTTGGCTTTGATTATTTGCGTGATAATTTGACAAACCGGCTGCAGGATCGTGTTCAAAGAGGACATTATTTTGCAATCATCGATGAAGTAGATAATATTCTCATTGATGAAGCACGAACCCCATTAATTATTTCCGGACCTGCCTCCGATGACACGGAATGGTATTTGAAGATGGCAGTCATCGTGCGGCAATTGAACCCCGAAGACTATGAAATCAGTGAAAAAGACCGATATGTAGCACTGACTGAGGTTGGTGAAGCCCATGTTGAAGATTTATTACAAATGCCGATTCGTGACCCGGAAAGACCGGAAGATATCGCGCCGGAACAAGCCCGTATTCTTGGATATTTGGAACAGGCTTTAAAAGCGCAGTTTCTATTTAAACGCAATAAGGATTATTTGGTACAGAGTGGTAAAGTAGTCATCGTTGATGAGTTTACCGGCAGGTTGATGCCAGGCAGAAGATGGTCCGAAGGACTTCATCAGGCGGTTGAAGCAAAAGAAAATGTCAAAGTTGAGCCTGAAAATGTTACTTATGCAACCATAACAATTCAGAATTATTTCCGCATGTATACAAAACTCGCAGGTATGACAGGAACTGCTTTAACCGAAGCGGAAGAATTCAATAAGATTTATAAATTGGAAGTCCTACCGATTCCAACCAACCTTGAATATCAAACCTTTGGAAAAGATTCCCAAATGGTCATGGTCGAAGATAAAGATGAATCTGGTTATAAATATACCTATTATGCCTACCGGAACGATGCCAATAAAGCATCCGTTTTTTATAAGCGAAAAGATTATCCCGATGTAGTATTTCGCTCGGAAGAAGCGAAACTTAGGGCACTTGTGAAAGAAATTGTACAGTTATATATCATTGGCCGCCCGCAATTGGTTGGCACAACATCAGTGGAACATTCTGATCGATTGTCGGATCGCTTATCAGCTGAGATGGTGAGAAGATTATTCCAGACATTGCTTATCCGTGAAACATGGATGCGCAACAAAAATAAAGACATGATCGAACAAAACGTACCGGAATTAGCTTTCCTTAATATGCCATTGGATAGTTTGAATGTTGCAGATATGCGGAAATACGCCCGGACGATAGGTTTGGAATCAATAAGCCCGCAAGATCCCGAAAATGTTCAATACCTGTTAAATATTTTAAATCTTTCTTCTGAATATGCCCCTCGCTTGGAAGAAGTTACCCAATCCGGGATTCCACATAAAGTTTTAAATGCCCGTAAACATGATGAAGAAGCATTGATTATTAATAAAGCCGGATCCTTCGGTTCTGTTACGATCGCTACAAATATGGCTGGTCGTGGAGTCGATATTAAACTGGGTGGTGAAATAAGCGAGGAATTGTATGCCGATATCGCCAGAGTCCTCAAGAAAAATCAATTTGATCCATATGGGATGAAAAATGAGGATAAACGCCAGGCTTTATTAAAAATTGCACCTGACCAATACGGTATTTATGAAGATTCGGTTAAAGAATTTCTTCAAGCCATGGACGATATGGAAAATGTTCGCAAATTAGGTGGGTTGCATGTGATCGGTTCAGAACGTCACGAAGCGAGGCGAATTGATAACCAGTTGCGTGGTCGTTCCTCCCGACAGGGTGACCCGGGATCTTCTCGTTTTTATCTTTCCCTCGAAGATGAATTGATGCGCTTATTTGGCGGTCAACAAGTTGAAGGTCTGATGCGAAGGTTAAACATTGATGAGAACATCCCGATTGAGTCCGGGATTGTCGGCCGGTTAGTAGAACAATCGCAAGAAAGGGTGGAAGGTTCGAATTTTGATGTCCGAAAACATCTGCTGGAATATGATGATGTCCTCAATATGCAGCGCAAGCGCATATATGAACAAAGAGATCGTGTCTT
>CAZPIM010000042.1:0-4765 GCA_964586385.1 uncultured Anaerolineaceae bacterium | reverse complement strand
CCAGAACAAATAAACGAGTCATTATTGTTTATTGCTGAAGAAAGTCTGAATGCTGAGCTTCAACACCTGATGGCAAGTGCCCAATCAACATTGAATCGCATTGAAGAATCTTTAGAGAAACAAAAATTAGAAAGATATGATGTATTTGATTCGTTTATGGAAGGTTTGGATGACCGTTTAGAAGCAGAAGAAATCAAACCTCAAAATATTGTTCAGGAATTGACAAATAATTTGAGATCTCCTATTCGATTATCTCCAACACAAGTAAATGAATTAATCGAACATGACGCTTCTATTGAAAATGAAGTGAGAAAGCAAATCGAAAATTTCTTAACTACCATCAATATCGTCCGAATTGTTGGTGCTTTGACGATCCGTATTGAAAACCTGGAAATTAAACCAAATGATCTACAAGGCAAAAACTGGGAAGAAATGGTCGATGTTATTTTGGATGCGATCGAGGATTCGTTTGAGCAGCGTAAATCACAATTGCTAGGAAAAAATGGCCAATTTTCTCAGGATATTGAATCCTGGATGAAACAGATTGATACAGAACGAATCACGCAAGATATGATTTATCGGATGATGATCGGTTTACAACAAGGTTATCGTCTTGGATTCGACAAAAAATCTCATCGTCAGGTCAGACAGAAGTTTTTGCGTTTGAACTATGTGTATTATGCTGCGCAAATTTTGCGTAAGTTTGACAACGAACATGTATCAAACTGGATTTTGGATCATATGATGGCTGGAATAGATGCTATACGATCCGTTTGGGGCGTTTATGAAGTGAATCGCTTGAAATTGGCACAGGCAAATTTATCACAATTAGATGACAGAAGTCGAAATTTATTGAGTGAACAGTTGGGTAGTGACCATTTGCAAACTGTTTCTGATGTATCGATTAGTGATTTAGCGAAACCTGATTTATCTGCAATTCAAAATGTATTGGGTGATCGGGTCAGAAATGAAATTTACCGGGAACTATTGTTATCCATCATTTCTCAAATGTGGGTGGAGTATTTGACCAGAATGGAAGCGCTCAGAATTTCGATCGGAATGGAAGCATACGCGCAACGTGATCCTTTGGTCCAGTATAAAAGTCAGGCATCAGAATTGTTCCGTAATTTATTAATCGACATTCGATCTGCCCTGGTGAATCGCATGTTTACTTATCGACCGAGTCAGCGAGTCAACGCGACCATTGACCGTGATCGACCTGTTGAGTCAGATTCAGAAAAACAACCAGAATTGCCAACTCAAAATGCCGAAAATAAGAAGAAAAAGCGTAGACGACACTAATTTTATGAATAAGGGTTATAATTCTGAGATTGACATTCCATCGAGGCTTGTCAAGAATTGATTTCTTACATATAATTTGAAAATCTTATAATTGGAGTATGTTGATCGTATGGAGCAAACGGACGCCCAACTCGAACAGGCTAAGCCTGAAAATTCGCAAGAAGACAACATGGCCTCCTTGCTCGAACAAGAAGGCTTAGGAATCGATTTTCCCAAATCAGGTGAAACTCGAAAAGGTGTAGTAGCTAGCATTTCTCAGGGTCAAATCCTGGTTAGTGTTGGTGCAAAATCAGAGGGTATTATTAGTGGTCGGGAATATGATCTGATTCCCCCTGATGAACTTGCTAAACTAAAAATAGGTCAAGAAATTCCGGTTTATGTATTAACACCAGAAGATTCACATGGCAATTTAGTTCTTTCACTGATGCGTGCCCTTGAAGAACAATCATGGCGAAATGCGGAAGAATTATTGACTTCGAAGGGATCTTTCAAAAGCACAATCCGTGGATATAACAAGGGCGGATTAATTGTTCCATTATCCGGTCTGAATGGTTTTGTACCTGCTTCCCAAATTAGTTTAACCCGACGATCAGCTTTAGTTGGTGATACTCCTGAAAAAAGATGGGGTCCAATGGTCGGTGAAGAAATTGATGTCTGCGTGATTGAAGTTGATCGGGAACGACGCCGATTAATTCTGTCCGAGAGGGCAGCCAGCACTGAGACCAGAGAATCCGTGAAGGAAAGAATTCTAAGCGAATTAGCTGAAGGCGATGTTCGCACCGGCCGTGTAACCAGTCTCGCTGAATTCGGAGCTTTTGTAAACATTAATGGAGCCGATGGTCTGGTTCATTTATCAGAAATTTCCTGGGATCGCATTCAACACCCGACAGAAATATTAAAAGTTGGGCAGGAAGTAAAAGTAAAAATTATCAGTGTCGATCGCGAAAAGAAACGCATCGGCCTTTCGATCCGTCAATTGGAGAAAGATCCATGGGTAGATCGCATTGGTCAATACGAAGTTGGACAATTACTGGAGGGTACCATCACCAGACTGACCAAGTTTGGCGCTTTCGCAAGAATCGTTGATGATCTCGAAGGTTTGATCCATATTTCTGAGATCAGTGAACGACGAATAGACCATCCCAAAGAAGTGTTAAAAGAAGGTGATTCTGTAACATTACGTGTCATCAAAATCGAACCTGAAAATCACCGCATTGGATTAAGTATTCGTAGAGTCGATTCAATGGCATATGCTGAAATGGATTGGAAGACACTCGAAGATATCCAGCTTGACGAGGTTGAACTGGATGACGAAGAAGCTTCGGCAGCAGAATAACTAACAAAGAATTGATTAGAAAGCGCACCGAAAAGTGCGCTTTCTTTTATGAAAGGTACAAATATGCCTTATATGATGATCGATGGTCATGAAGACCTGGCATATAATTATGTAACTTTTGGGCGAAATTATTTACAATCAGCCTTAGAAACCCGGGAAAAGGAAAAATTTACTGTCATACCGGAACGGGGCGGTGGATGCATGTTGGGATATCCTGAATGGCAGAAAGCGAATATTGCTTTTATTTTCACTACTTTATTCGCCATGCCAAAGCGTTATCAAGGCGGCGAATGGGAAAAAGTTACCTATCGTACCGCGCTTGAATCCCGCAAGGTTTATCAATTGCAACTGGATTTTTATTCCCGACTGATCGATGAAAATCCTGATAAATTTTGTTTTATTCAAACATTAAACCAATTTTCATCACTTTGGAATTCCCGGGGAAATGAGGACACTGCATCGCATCTGATCGGAATGATTTTGCTTATGGAAGGTGCAGAAGGATTGCAGGATGCCAAAGAAATTTTTGACTGGTATGAAAAAGGGCTGCGCATAGCCGGTCCGGTGTGGGCAGGCACAAAATTTTGTGGTGGCATGCATGAACCCGGCAGGTTTTCAAAAGAAGGGAAACTTCTTCTACAGATAATGGCTGATCTTAACATGGGGCTTGATATATCTCATATGACTGAAGAATCTGCATTAGAAGCGATAGATTTTTACCCCGGGGCAGTCCTTGCTTCGCATACGACTTCTCGAACTCTCATGCATGGAAAACACGGGGAAAGATTATTATCAGATTTGTGTATTCGCAAAATGGCGGAAAGAAGTGGTGTCATTGGGGTGATGCCTTACAATTATTTCCTCGACCCTGAGTGGACAAAAACTTCACGGCGTGATAAAGTAACCTTGAATCATTTGGTGGATCATATTGACTTTATTTGCCAGTTGACCGGAAGTGCTGAAAATGTTGCAATCGGTACTGATTTTGATGGTACCATTGGTTTCCCTGAAGTTCCCGAAGAATTGAATTCCATTGCTGATATGCCAAAACTTGCTTCTGCCTTAAAATTAAGAGGTTATCAAGAAAAGGAAATTGAACAGATTTTTGGATTGAATTGGAAACGGATCATTGAAAGGATCTTGCCTGCATGAATTTAGAAAAGCAGACAGAAAACTTGGTAAAACCCCCAATCAATAAAAAAGCTATTTCAGTCACTCGTATACGATTTGGATTAATCGCCACAATCGTTGGTTTTCTTATTTTTTTATTGGGGGCGAGACCTTCCATTTTTGGTCTCGATCGTAGTCCTGTCATCGGATTCGTTCAGATTGCAATGTTTTTAATCGGACTTGCAGGTATGTGTATTGGCGGCTATATCTCAATGATGGCGTTGTGGAATGGTAATCAACCCAGTATTGCTGCTGATATTGGTATGCGACTGGTCGCCACAGGATATGTGATTGCGGTCTTTGCCGGAATGGCAGATATTTTTGGGATGGGGAGTCATCCTTTACCGGATGTGCCATATTTTGGTGCATGGCAAGCAAGAGGTGTTGAGATCGGCGAATCGATTATTGCGATTGGATTTCTAATGATGGTTCCCTTCAAAAAAAAGATTAAATTCGAAGAAAAATCAAAATAAAATTAAGCATAAAAATGTAAAGTTGTTTTAGAGAGTCTTTTTTACTTTCTTGACACGATAATTTGATTTTGTTATGATGCCCTCCATGAGGATTAAGAATTATGATTGAAAAAGATAAACTTCCGGGTATTGACCCTAAGAAGTTGGAAGAAGACATTCATCCTGTTCAAACTGAAAAGAAAAATATTATCTGGCGTGAAAGGTGGGACCGGATTGTCAGGTTGGGTTTGGGTGAATTGAGCATCCGGGTGGGTACAGCAATAGCCTCAGTCGGTTTGGTTCTATTGGTCGTATGGATCATGGGCAGATTTTATTTGCAAGGAGAAATTTCAGCCGCCAGTCCAATTGTCAATACGGAAGTTGCGATTACGGCTACTGCAATTGTTGCCCATCCACCATATGAATTACCAAACCCGTCAAACTCAACAGATGCCTTAACCAGATACACTGATTTAAATACATTGCTTCCTGATAAACCACGTTA
>CAZPIM010000041.1:6137-25513 GCA_964586385.1 uncultured Anaerolineaceae bacterium | reverse complement strand
GAATAAAAAATGCTGCCCCTGCAATACCAATTACAGAACCAACCATCGACATGCCATACGAAAGAAAATTCAGGAAAAATGTTGATTCGACAACTTTTACAACCATCAGCAATGGCAAAATTATCCCTGCAACAAGTAATATAAGACCTAGAATAATCATTCGAATTGGCGTGAAAAATCTCATTCGTACAACCAGCATGAAACAAAGTGATTTGGTTCTGGTTCAAACTCCACAGGTTCCTTCACATCGCAGACGCCTTTTATCATTTTAGGGCATCTGGGATGAAAACGGCAACCAGTCGGAGGATTAACCAGACTGGGTGGTTCACCAGGGGGGACTTCTTTCATTACGGTGGCATTATGCGCATCCGGATCAGAAGTAGCTTCCAGAAGGGCGAAGGTGTATGGATGCAAAGGATTATCAACTAAAAGATCTACTTCGCCTTTTTCTATAATCTGACCTGCATACATGACAAATATGCGCTCCGAAAAATATCGAACCGTGGATAAATCATGTGTCACATAAATAACTGCCAGTTCATGTTCGGATTGTAAACCGCGCAATAATCTTAATATTTCTACGCGCACAGAAGCATCCAACATAGAAACAGGCTCATCCGCAACCAGAAGCTTCGGGCTTAGCATCATCGCACGGGCGATTACAATGCGCTGCTGTTGCCCGCCACTGAGCATATGAGGAAATTTTGGCAAAAAGTCATTGATCGGAGTCATTTTGACTTCTTCCAAAACCTTGCTGATTCTCGCCAAACGAGCCGATTTATCTTTTACACCGTTGATGATTAATGGTTCTTCCAAAATTGTTTGAACGTTCATAAAAGGAGGAAGAGCGCCGTAAGGATCCTGTTGAACAAAACCGACTTTTGATCGATATTTTTTTAGATCGTTTCCTTTTAGGTTATTCATCGATAAATCATCAAAAATGATCTCGCCTTTTGTGGGCTTATTCAAGGCAATAATTGTTTTCATTAAGCTTGATTTGCCACATCCACTTTCACCAACGATCGCAATTGACTCGCCATGCTTAAGTTCAAAATTTACTCCGTCAACAGCATGAACATAACCGGCATGACCAAATCCAAAGCGGCGCAGTTCAAACCATACCCTCAAATCCTTCACTTTAAGTAAAGCTTCATTATGATTGGTTTCGGGAGATATTTCTTTTATCATTTGTTTTTCTTTTTCCAGTTCTGTCATACCATCCCCTTTTACTCGTATAACCAACATTTAACCAGATTTTTGCCAATCTGGGTTATAGGTGGTTCTTCACTGCATTTGGCGAATTTCTTCGTGCAGCGTGCAGCGAAACGACAACCAGTGGGTGGATTTATTAAGCTGGGTGGTTGACCCGTAATAAAATCCGGCTCAGAATTAGCGCGCAATTTAGGAACGCTGGCCATTAATTTTGCTGAATACGGGTGGTGAGGTTCACTAAAGAATGTAGTTGCATCACTAACTTCAACAATTTGACCTGCATACATAACAGCCACACGGTCAGCCAATTCACTGGATGTTGCAATATCATGGGTGATTAAGATAAAACTGGCAGCAGTATGTTGTTTGATGTTCTTGAGTAAATTAAAAATATTTGCTTGGGTAAGTACATCCAACGCTGAAGTCGGCTCATCTAAAATGATGAGATCCGGAGATGTTGCCAGAGACATAGCCAGAGCAACACGTTGGCGCATACCACCGCTCAACTCAAATGCATACCTGTCAATAAAATCAACCGGTACACCAACATGCTGAAACATTTTCTTCGCCTGCTCCAGGGCTTCCTCTTTCTTTGCGCCAAAGTGAACCATTAATGGTTCAGCAACCTGATCTCCAACCCTTAAAACCGGGTTCAGTGAGTTCATAGCCGCCTGAGGAACAAGTGACATCTTTACCCATCGAATTTGTTGTCGATATTCCTCTTCCGTTAACCCCATGATATCCTGACCATTCAAATAAACCTTGCCGGAATATTCCTGGACGTTTCGAGGAAGTAGGCGTAAGATCGCCTTAGCTAATGAGCTTTTACCACAACCGGATTCACCAACAACCACAATAGCTTGATTCGATTCAAGCATAAAATTGACACCATCCACAGCCTGCACGGTGCCGCGTTGCGTTTTAAAATGTAATTTAAGTTTCTCAATTTGTAAGAGGGTTTTTTCTGCCATCGTACTAAATTCCTCTCAATCTGGGATTAAAGATACGGTCAAGTGCAAAGCCTAACATGGCAAAACCCAAACCAGTGACCATCAGTAACACTGCTGGTTCCAAAATCCAGTAATAATATCCTTTATATAAAGCACCATTTACCTCAGCATCATTGATAATTTTGCCCCAGGTCGGTAAAACCGGATCTCCCAGACCCAAAACAGCAAGTGACGCTTCCAGGAAAACATAGGCAGGTACAGAAGAAACCAAAGTTGGAATTAACAATGGAATCATTCTCGGAATCAGGTAACGAAAAACAATTCGGAAATCATTTGCACCGTAAGCTTTTGCGGCTTCGATGTAGGTGGATTCTTTTACCTGCAGGAAAATGGCACGATACGTTTTTATCGAGCCAGTAAAAATACTTAATAGAATCGTCACACCCAGAATCGTCCAGATACTACGCGAATAAAACGTTCCCACCATGATCAGAATTGCCAGGAATGGAAGCACCAGGTTTACCTCAGTGATACGTTGGATTAATTCGTCCAACCATCCACCAAACCAAGCCCCGATTGCAGCAATGGACATAGATAAAACAGATGTTCCCACAGCGGCCAGGAGACCAAACGCCATTGCAATTGGGGCACCCCAAAGAAGCGGCACACTCAAATCACGGCGGGCATGGTCAGTTCCGGCGATGCCAAACGTCGCCCCATGCAGGACAAATTCAACATCAATATCAGACCCTTCTTCAAAAACCAAACCCTGAATTAATAAGGTATACGTACCTTTGACGATTTGTACAGGCTCGGTCTCGGGTAAGACAAACAGCCCTTTCATAACATCCTGACCTTTTAGACGGCGGATTAATTTTTCATCCTGTGAAAAACGGTATGTTTGATTTCGGCTGATTCCAATGTCGGTAATGCGAATTTCTCTTTCATCTGGTGTAATCACATACACCGAGATAAATGGGTTTTTCTCCTGATAGGTTGAACTCAGGTAAAGAAACATTTCCTGAGGGAAGGAATCGTAATCAAATTCAAAATCATAGGTGAATTCAATGGAAGATGTTCCCTGTTCCCCCGGAGTCACCACTTTCGTTAGACCTTCTTCTCCTACTTTAACAGCAAAGGATTCAGGTAATTTTTCTTTGGTGAAATAATTGAACCATGCTGGTGGTACATTCTTGGGGTTCTGATACCAAACTTCTTCGCCACCACGCCACAAACGAACCGCTTCTGAATAGGGTATTTTGAATAAGGCGTAAACCGAGAGCGCTACCAGTGCGATTACAATGACCAAACCAAATATAGCGGAGGGATACCCGGCTAATTCATGGAAAAAATTCTTAATTTTTTTCATATTACTTTCCACCCCCAACTTTTACTCTTGGATCCACTAAAGCATAGACGAAATCCAGCAAAAATACTGTAAAAGCTAACAAATATGCATAAATAATGGTGGAACCCACAATAACGGGTGTGTCATAAAAACCAATTGCCCGGAACAATGTTCTTCCTAATCCCGGCCAAAGGAAAACAGTCTCAGTAATCGTTGCCCCAGTCCATAAACCAATGACGAGCAAGGCAAAATTGGTGATGATGGTAGGTAAAGTGGGTCGTAAAATGTATCTGCGTTCAATATCCCGTGAAGGAAGACCCTTTGCTTTCGCCATATCGACATAGTCTTCACTTGAATAAATCAGGAAAAAAGTACGCCAGTTGTAAATACTAATAAATAACGCACTGAAAATTAGGGAGCCAGCAGGTAATGTCAAATGCTTCAAAACACTTAAAATATACTCCCAGGTATTTTCTGGTGGAGGCGATGAAACCATTCCACCAAAAGGTAAGATTTTAAAAATCGCGGCAAAAATTAAAATGAAGAAAATACCATAAAACCAGGGAGGTGCTGCAGATGTTGGTGATAACGTAATCACCAGCTTATCCCAAAAACTACCATAAGCACGTGATAATGTGAGTGCAATAAATACACTAAAGAAGAATAAGAATAATTGCGATGTTCCCATCAGTAATAAAGTTGCCGGGAGGCGTTCAAGAATAATATTCCTGACCTCTCTGGAGCCATTATCGCTGACCATGTGTAATGCCCGACCTAGTTTTAGTTGTAATGCATCTGAAAGATAGCGGAATGAACGAACCATAAAAGGAGTGTCCAATCCCAGTCGTTTTTCTTCCAAAGCGATCATTTCTTCTGCCATCGCTCTGCGGGTTTCTGTCGAGGTCTGTGTGTTTGCAGTCATGGCTGCCACACGCATATTTACAGTCTCTTTGATATTGTTGCGCATGATATCATCGACATAACCGCCCATGTTGGCAATCATGATCGTAGTATAGACACCAATAACAATTGTAATAAATAACATGACAATCCGTATGGACATAAACCTGGCCACGCGGACTAAAGTCGAACTCGATGATTTCTTTTTTCCACCGAGACTTCCGGACTGAGGTTCTTGAGTCATGGGGTACCCTCAATTTTAGAATAGATAGGGGCTAGTGAAAAACACTGGCCCCTATCGGCATTTATTATTCTACAATCTTACTGTGAACCTTACGGGGCAGTTACAAACTCAACAGCCTGGAAGGTTGGTTGACTTACTGTGATCGGAACAACAGCAATTTCGAGCTTATTGGAACCAGCTTCTAATAAACCGGTTGTTTCGGCATCCAAAACGATGCTGTAAAGACCATCTTCAACGAGCACTGCCTCGCCTACAGAAACGATTTCATTCTTGGCATTGTAAAGCAAGAATTTAACCTGTTTGATTTCGGCAGATGGATATGCTTCGTCTTTGAAGGTGACGTATACATCAAAAGTAGCTTCTTCACCAATCTTAACCTGTCCTGGACCATCCAATTCGGCTGTGGCCAGTTTGGGTTCGCCATAGTTTGCCCAACGATCTGAAAGATCCGGGTAATCAGCAAAACTCTTGAGTGTCAAACTTTTTTCTGTTAAGAAAGCTTGATCTACATAGTAAGGACCAGTTCCAATCCAGAAGTGACCATGTTCGGCGTACCAGGCTTTGGTAGCTTCATAACGGGCTACTGCTTCTTCTGCTGTCAGGTATTCAGCCATAGTTGGGGCATAAGGAATAACGGATTCAGCAATTGCCTGATCCAGGTATTTTGCCAAAATCTCGAGGCTTGGGCCACCAATCCAACTGGTTTGTTCAATTTCTGCTGTGCCGGCTTTGTCAATTGAGTAAGCCAATTCACCACCAGCTTCAGCCATATTGCTGATACCAATCATATCCCATGAACCTTCGCCAAATGTGTATGTTGGGAAGAAAATCGGGATATTGAGTTCTACATCCAATGAATAAAGGTTGCTGTAATATTCAATAGTTAGAGGATCGGTAGAAACGATCTTCATACCCTTGAAATTTTCCATGAAGGGCAGGAAGCCAGGAACTGCTTGTTCGTCGTAGACAGCGCTTGTTTCTTTCGCGCGATCAAAGGTCATGATCATACCCATGACAACATCTGCCATGGAAAGATTGGAACCATTGTGCCATTTGACGGTTTCGAATAAATCGGCCGGATAATAAACAGTGGTCTTGCGGAGAGCAGTCACACCATCACCAGCGGGGACAAACATTTGTGTTTCAGCATCCCAATCGGCCCATGCATCTGCAGGAACCTGAATTTCAGGTGCGAATTCGAGGGATACCCAATCCAATGTCTTTCCAACAGGGAGACCTTCCTGGACGACAACTTCTGCTTTTTCGAGGCGTAATGGCCACAGCAATCCAGTGTATGGATCGTACATGTAATCACCACTCTGAGTTGCGCGGATGGCGCCCTGATCGAATGCCCAGTTTGAACCAGCAATCGGATTCCAGGGATCACCAAATAATTCCTGGGTTGCCCAGTTCAATGTGCCACCTTCTTCGTCTCTAAAACGAAGTGTAAATGGCCAAATTTGAGCACCCTGAACACCAGCGGCTAAGTCAGCTGTTGCGATGACGTTGTTTTGGTAAGGGATATAGCTCTTTCCATCGATAAGGAAAACCTGCAGAGAGTCCTGAAGTGACAACTCGAGGGCACGAGCCATCATGTCATGACGTTCTTCTACGGTTGAGAATGTAGCCTGAGCTAATTTATCGCCTAAATCTTTGAACTCAGGATCGGAGACATTCTGTAAGAATGCTGGGATACCCTGAGCAGAAGAATCGAGGTACATTTCCTGGAAAATATTGCTCTGATCGCGATCGAGAACGGTAGCAGACCAGGCAGCAGTGTAAAGGTGCCAGAGACCATCAGTTGGTTCGGAACCAATCCAGATCGGGGAGGCTTCTCCACCGGTTTTGTATTGGCGATCAACTGTGAAACCAATTTCTTCCAATTGAGCGGCAAAATAATCACCCATGGGGACGCGGGTACCGTCTGAATCGCTGCGGATAATGAAGACCAATGTTACAGGGGCATCTTTGTAATTCCATTTTCCATCAACGAGGGTAGCGCCCATGCCTTCCATTTCAGCTGCGACAACTGTGCGGGCTTTTTCGAGATCATACGCATAGTATGATTCGAGTTTACGGGCAACATCTGCTAAGTCGGCATAATCCGGGAATTGGGTAGTAATGGCAAAGAATTTTGCTAAACCACCACCAGCAAAGACTTCCTGGTTGAGGTAATCGCGATCGACTAACCAGTTCATGGCTTCGCGGATCTTGCGATTAGAGAATGGATTGAAACGACCATCATTGAATTCCGGGCCAGCAGGGTTGAAGAGCATATCATAATAAAGACCACTTGCTGTTGAGTAACTCACACCAGAATCTTTAATGGCGGTTAAATCCTTGGATGAAAGACTGTCGGCATAAATATCAATTGCGCCGGCTTCTAATTGTGTAATAACAGAAGCGCTATCGACAACCGAGAAGACGATTTCATCCAACCAACCACCTTTTCGTGTGGTTCTAACCACTTCCGGGGTTGGTTCTTCAGTCGGAGCAACGACTGCTGTCGGTGCTGCGGTTGGTTCTTCCATCGGAGTTTCAGCTGTAGGTTCAACTACAACTTCCGTGGGAGCGGCGGTAGGTTGACAAGCAGCCAAAACCATACTGGCTACTATGATCAAACCCATAAACAACATTAATTTATTTTTTTTCATTACCTTCTCCTCCTGTGAGAAAATTTGGAAATGAAGATTGATTTTTGGAGAAATCGTCGCGAGAACCTGCTACGTTTTCTCCTACGACAAATAGAATACCCCCTTATAAAGGGCGTACCCGGAATATAGCACATGCTCAACCTACTGTCAAGAAACGCCAGACCTAACTAAAACGTTTTACCTGATATAAGGAAGCTTGTCACTATATAAATACGACATTTTTATTATACAGATATGCTACATCTGTACTACATAATGGATATGGCAATTTTTTAGGCTACTGGATGGAGCAATTTTCACCGTAATTATAAGACTCCAATGCCCATAATACGCTGCGTGAACTGACATCCAGAGTCTCCAGACCACAAAGATCTGGTCTGCTTGCAGCAATTTTTACCTGATAATATAAGGGTAAAACGGGCAAATCTTCATTAAATAGCTCTTGTGTTCTTATATTCATTTCATTGAATAATGTGGATTCCAAAGGTTGTTTCTGTTGAGCAATTCCACATGCCTGATCATATTCATCATTTTGATAGCCAGTCACATTCGTCCCGACCCACAAATTTTCATTTCCCGGAATTTGGGATTTTGTGTAAAGATAGCATGGATTATCCCTGCCTGCCTGCCAGGTGAATTGTGCCAGGTCAAATTTCCGGCCAAAAAGAACCCCATCCGGGCCAGCAGCATACAATTCAGATGGAAAAATATTATATACATTCACTTCGATTCCACAAGTAGCCAGTGAATTTTTTATATCCATTGAAACCAGAACCCTTAAATCCGATTGTGTGGTGAAGTAATTCATTGTTAACAATGTTCCATCAACAACATTCAACACACCACTTGATACTCGTGGCGTGGATGGATTTTGATCATGATCCAACCATCCCATCTCCTCTAAAAGCGCATTTCCTTTTTCGGTATCGTAAGCGAGAGAAGTTAAATTGTCATCGAATAATGGGTGCGTTGGAGGGAAGAAACTGGTCGGCACGATTGATCGATTCACAAAATAACGATCAGCAATTGTTTTCCGGTCTGTACAATAAGCAAACGCCTGGCGCATCCTTAAATCTCCAAACCAATCTGCGCGATCTTCATTCAGTTGAAAACCATCGTCATAACTTGCCGGTAAGATTCCAAAATCTAAATGTTCCCATTCCGGTCCTAATCCAAAATATGCTTTGATTTCACCCAGATTGTTTTTTTCAACAACATCCACCATTTGTTCATCCAAAGCTACAGTTGCGTCGACAATATCACATTCCCCAATTTCCAATGCCTTCAAATTACTATCTGCTGTTGTTCCAAGAAATTGATAAACAAGGGTTTCAAAGGCAGGTTGTTCTTCACCGGAGCGAAAATAATTTGGATTCCGCGTCAACGAAATATGACTGCCAGCCACCCATTCTTCAATCTGATAAGGTCCCCATCCAATTGGCATTTGTGTCGCCAACGGATCGGCAAGCAATTCAGTCGCGGTCTTTCCTTGCAGAACATGCTGAGGTAAAGGAAGCCAAAACAAATCGCCAAAATGTCGTGTGTAAAAACCGGGAACGCCAACCCAGGTTAATGTCTGCTCATCAGAATTCAAATAAGAAAGGGTGCGTTCAACAAAATATTTACTCACTGGCGTTTCCGGGTCTGCAGCTAACTGGTAAGAAAAAACAGAATCTGCCATAGTCAAAGGTTGTCCGTCTGACCACAATATTCCATCTTTTAATTTGTAGGTCAAACTTTGTTGTGTCATTTGGATTTCTGATGTTCCATCCCATTGCACAATACAGGACTCATCCTGACAGCCAAATGGAAAAACAAATGTGTCTTTCAATAACGGAACCAGATCACCATCCGTATTCACAACCAGTTCACCAGCCTGGACAGAAACTGCCTGAACACTTGCTCCTCCGTTATCGAGGGTGGGCAAATCACTTAGAATGACAGGTTGCGATTCAAAATTTACTGTATCGATAGGTCCGTCATATATTGCTTCCAGAACACCCCACATCGAGCGGCTATCACTTCCATAAGGATAAAGAGTCAGTGGTTCTTCGCCAAGGCAGATCACTAAACTTCGAGATGGGACAAGTGTGGGTGTTGCCGTAAGAATTACATCAGTAGGAACAACGGAAGGAGGTGTTTTTTGTGGATCAACCACAGCGGGTTGGCAGGCAGCCAAACCGAGTGTAAGCACAATCAATAAGAACAACCAGGGTTGGAATAATCTAAATTTCAAAAAAGCCTCCTCGTAAAATCCCCACCTTAAGGGATTATTTTTCATTTTCTTCAGTTTTTACTTTTCCCATTATAACCATGCACGAACCATCCCGCAAACCAGGAAATTAAATACTATGGCGGAGGGGTTAAACTCCGCCATAGTAGGTCCTAAGCCGTGATGACTATTACAATGACTATTGAGTGCCTCTTAATCGAGGGTCGAGCGCATCTCGTAAACCATCACCCAGGAAGTTGAATGCAAACATGGTGATAGCTAGCGCTAAGGCAGGAAAAACTGCCTGGTTTGGATAAGTTCGGATCACCTGGGCACCTTCCGAAATCATTGATCCCCAGGAAGGTGTTGGCGGGTTTACGCCAATACCAATAAAGGAAAGGAATGCTTCAGTCGAGATATAACCCGGAATAGCCAATGTCTCAGCAACAATGAGCGGACCAACAACATTGGGGAGTATATGGCGGAACATAATTCTGCCATCTTTCGCACCTAGTGTACGGGCTGCTTCAACAAATTCTTTTTCGCGAACGGATAAAACCTGACCACGGGTTAAACGAGCCATGGTTTCCCAGGCAGTTAAACCAATGCCAATAAAAATAAACAGCAATCCACCCGTGGCGGCATCTAACTCACTCATCGTATAAAGAAATGTGCCCGGAGTCGGCGTAGCCAGTGTGGAACGGAAAAATGCAAGTAACAAGATAATAAAAAGCAGGCTTGGAAAGGCATATAAAACATCAACAATACGCATCATCAAGTTATCCAGCCGCCCACCAAAATATCCGGAAATACTGCCATATGTCACGCCGATAATTAAGCTAATCAATGGGCCAATAAAAGCAACTGTAAGAGAAACACGTGCGCCATAAACGATACGGCTAAAAAGATCGCGACCTACATAATCTGCGCCCAGTGAATAATCGGAAGATAATTGTGCATAAGGTTGCATGGTTGGAAATAAATTCAGAATCCATTGTGGAACTTTATTCTGATCAACGAGGGTTTGTTCTGCGAAGGGGTAAGGAGCAACGAAGTTGGCAAAAATCGCGGTAAAAATTAAGATTATTATGATGGATCCACCAACGACAGCAGCGCGGTTACGCATTAATCGGCGAATAGAATCTTTTAAAAGACTCTCACCTTTTTGGCTGATCGGTTTTCCTCCGGCCCCAAACTCTTTGCTCTCAAGTGAAACAGGTTTTGTCATAGATTCAACCTCTCAGAAAGTTAATCGTACCGAATACGTGGATCCAAATAGGCGTACATGATATCCACCAGCAAATTCGCGAAAACCAAAAAGACTGCATATAAAAGGATCGTGCCCATAATGACGGGATAATCCCGATTTGTAATACTGGTCACGAAATATTTGCCCATACCAGGAATACCAAACGTTAATTCTGTAACAAATGTACCCGTCACCAAGCCTGCCATCATCGGTCCAAGAATTGTTACAACCGGGATTAATGAGTTTTTCAAGGCATGACGCGTAATCACCATACGCTCTTTGACACCTTTTGCGCGAGCAGTACGGATATAGTCTTCCCTGATAACCTGTAAAAGACTGGCGCGGGTTAACCTTGCGAGGATGGCAGAACTACCCAAACCCAAAGCAATCGATGGCATGATTGCGGTTCTCCAAAAATCCCAACTCAAATTAGATGGGAAGATACCCAAAACATAGGGAGGTTTAGATCCCCAGCCTGTCGGTGGTAACCACTTAAGCGTTACCCCGAAAATCCAAATCATCAGCGGACCCATGACAATTACCGGGACAGAAACACCAAATATAGCAATGCTCATTCCGAAGTAGTCCCAAAGGGTGTTTTGTTTGAGAGCAGAAATTATCCCCAATGGCACGCCGATAATAATTGCGATCGTTAATGCCATCAAACCCAATTGAATGGATATTGGTAATTGTTGTCTGAAAATGTCATTTACGGAACGACTACGAGAGGTAAATGTAGGACCGAAATTCATCCACCGGATCCACAAATTATCAGTAATTTTGATATTAATTAATGTATCGTCTTGAGCACTTAATCCTTTTGGACCCTCTTTTGAAAAATGAGGAATAAAGACATCGTTTAAATAGGAAACATATTGCTTCCAAAGCGGTTGATCCAATTTATAGCGTTTTTCCAAATTGGCAATAATTTCGGCTGGTAGCTTTTTTTCTTTGTCGAAAGGACCGCCCGGGACAGCATGCATGAGTCCAAAGGTAATAAAAGACACAACAACGATAACGATAACCATGTAGATTAATCTGCGGAGAATATAACGACCCATGAAACCTCCAAAAAAAGTAAGATCGGTTTTTTGGAATAATTGGGGGAGGGATTTTACTCCTCCCCCAAAAACTTACTTGAAAAATTGGAAAATCTTACGGCTTGGCAGCCATATCGACATCCCACTTCTCAATGTGTTCGTGACCACCGGTTGAGAATGTGCGAGTCAAATATGGTTTGGTGAGGGTGTTGCGGGTGTACCAGTAAATTGGTGCAATGACCGCATCATCATAAACCAGGGTCTGTTCGAGTGCTGCATACATATCAACACGCGCTACAGGATCCTGTTCACGGGCAGCTTCCAATAAACCAGCGAAGAAATCTTCATTCTGATAGAAAACGCCGCCAGCTGGTTTGCCATCGATGTATGGGTTGGCAGAACCATTGGGTCCGAAGTTTTCACGGATGAAGTTGTTGGCATCCGGATAATCCAGACACCAGCCTAAGCGGTAGATCTGCGGAGTTGCTGCACCCTTGATGGTGTCAAGGTATACTGCCCATTCCTGGTTGACCAGTTTGACTTCCAATCCTAAGGCGTCTTTCCACATTTGCTGAATAGCTTCAGCAATCTTGCGGTGACCTTCCGAGGTATTGAACATGAGGGTGATATCGAGCTCAGCAGCTGTTTTGCCTTCTTCATCCAGATAGGATTGTAAGTCAGCTTTGGCAGCTTCGAGGTCATATTTCACGCCCAAATCAGGATAATCAGCCATAGTTGGTGCACCAGCTAAACCTGGGCGGGAGAACCATTGAGCAGGTTCCTGATCGCCCTTGAGGACATTGTCGATCAAGGATTGGCGATCAATGGATTGTGATAAGGCACGGCGAACGCGAACATCATTCGTCACAGGTGCCTGTGTGTTGAAGCCATAGTAATAGGTGCAGAAGTTTGGTGCGACAACGTATTCAGCAGAAAGTACAGGATCAGCTTTGACACGGTCCATATCGGCTAACGGAACAGCAACGGTATCAATGTTGCCGGCTTCGTATTCAGCCATGGAAGGTGATGCATCTAACATGGTCCAGGTAACTTCTTCGATCATTGGTTGTGGGATCTCTGCGGTTCCAGGCCAGAAGGGGTTCTTGACGAGGGTGATGGTTGAGTCATGTACCCACTCTTTGAGTGTGTACGGACCATAACCCTGGAAGAAACCGGTCTCAGTCCATTTTTCACCACGAGCTTCGGTACAATCATCACCTTCAATGATCCAGGACGGTTCGGCGTAAGCAATCCACATACCAGCGATGGCCGGGTTGTAAGCAGCTTGCTCAAGGAAGGATAAAGCAATTGTGAAGTCATCCACAACAGAGACACCAACGGTGGTTGGGTCATCGGTTTCGCCACTATTGAAGGCATTGGCACCGACCATGGACATACCCAAAACATAAGCGTATTGGGAAGCGGTTTCTGGTTTCAAGGTGCGGATAATACCATAGGCAAAGTCATTGGCATTGACAATACGGGGATTGCCTTCGCAATCCAAAACCTGTTCAACTTCGCTGCCATTGTAGCGGACCCAGGAAATGTCATCGCGCAGTTTGAAGGTGATGGTTTCAGTTCCGTCATCATTTACAACGGATGACCATTCAGTTGCCATTCCGGGTTCAACCAGGTTGGTCACTTCGTGTTGTCGGGTTAAACCAACAAATGTCTCAATTGCAATTTGAATTGAGGATGTGTCGGTACCGAGTGAAGGATCAATGGTCGGAATGTCGCCAGGACCCATGTTGAGGGTAATGGTTTTCATTTCCACTTCTTCAACAACTGGGGCCGGGGTAGCCGTGATGATCTGAACCTGTGGGGTTCCTTCAACGATCACAGTTTGGATAATGGTTTCTGGTGTTGGAACCGCTGCCGGTTGGCAAGCACCAAGGATCATACTAACAACAATGAGTAGACCCGCTAGAACTAAGATTTTTGAACGCATTTTCTTCTCCTCCTATATAGGAATTTATGGGAAAATTTGATAATCGACATATTCTTGTGTTAGGATTTTAGGGATTTTCCTGAAAGTCCTTCACCTCCTTTCAAAGGTTACCAAAAAATACAACAAAGACTAGACAAGATGACAGGCCACAAAATGACCTGGATTTATTTCGCGAAACTCCGGTTTTGCTTCTTTGCAAATTTCGACTGCAATCGGGCAACGTGTCCGGAATCGACACCCGGATGGTGGATTAACCGGGGATGGAACATCACCTTTCAAAATTGTTCGATGTCGTTTTCCTTCGATTACAGGGTCTGGGATTGGTACAGCTGATAATAAGGCCTGAGAATACGGGTGAAGTGGGTTATTGTATAACTCGGTACGACCCGTTAATTCCATAATCACACCCAAATACATAACTGCAACCCGATCACTGATATGTTTGACCATGGACAAGTCATGAGCGATAAAAAGATAAGTCAGGTTAAATTCTTTTTGCAGATCTTCCAGTAAATTTACAACCTGCGCCTGAATGGAAACATCCAGAGCAGAGATTGGTTCATCACAGACGATCAGGTCCGGGTTTAAAGCTAAAGCACGGGCAACACCAATACGCTGTCTTTGCCCACCGGAAAATTCGTGTGGAAAACGGTTATAGAATTTTGCATTCAAACCCACCAGCTCCAGTAAGTGCTCAACCCGTTCCTGGGTTTGTTTCCGATCGGCAAGTTTGTGGATAACCAGGGGTTCGCCAATGATCTCTCCGACCGTCATACGTGGATTAAGACTGGCATATGGATCCTGGAAGATCATTTGCATCTTCCTACGCATTAAACGCAATTCCTCGCCTTGAATTGAGGCCAGGTCAACATCATTATAAAAAACATATCCTGAGGTAGGGCGATAAAGTTGCAAAATGGTGCGCCCGGTAGTCGATTTGCCACAACCAGATTCCCCCACTAACCCAAGTGTTTCACCTTTGAGAATATTAAAAGAAATACCATCGACCGCATGCACCGCGCCGACCGTTTTCTGGATGATAATTCCACGTTTAATTGGGAAATGCTTTACTAAATTTTCAACCCGCAAGAGAACTTCAGCATTTTCAACTTTCATGAACGAACCCTTCCCGTAGATGGCTCTACCCAACAAGCGGTGTAGTGATCAGGAGCTGTTTCCATTAAAGGTGGATTCTCCTGTAAACATCTTTCTATCACAAAAGTACAACGAGGTGCAAAAGGACAGGATCTTGGTTTTTCCATCAAAATAGGCGGGAGACCTTCAATTGATTCCAAACGGCGGTAAGTGCTTTCATCCATACGCGGCAAGCTGTTTAACAAGCCAAGCGTATAAGGATGAGAAGGCACTGCATATACATCCCTGATGGGTCCTGTCTCGATAATAAAACCGCCATACATGACAGCCAAACGATCTGCCAAACCTGCAATTACTCCTAAATCATGTGTAATCCAGATCATAGCCATGCCCAATTTATCACGTAATTCTTTGGCCAATTCAATAATTTGGGCTTGAATGGTGACATCCAGGGCAGTTGTGGGCTCATCGGCTATCAGAATGGAAGGATTGCAGACCAAAGACATTGCAATCATAACCCGCTGACGCATACCACCAGAAAATTGGTGCGGATAATCACCCAGGCGATCTTTTGCTTTTGGAATACCAACCAATTCCAGCATTTCAGCTACACGTTCATTGGCTTGTTTGCGGTTCATCCCCTGGTGGATTTCCAGTGGTTCCGATACTTGCCTTCCGATTGTCAGAACCGGGTTAAATGATGTCATCGGATCCTGAAAAATCATGCTGATTTGAGATCCGCGAATATGACGAATTTCTTCGTCAGACATCTTGAGCAGGTCTTTACCTTGATAAAGCGCCTGACCCGCGACAACTTTGCCTGGAGGTGTCGGGATTAATCGAAGCATTGACATCACTGTCACGCTCTTCCCACATCCACTCTCGCCTACGATACCCAGAGTTTCGCCTTCCTTTAAGCTGAAGTCCACTCCGTTTACTGCATGAACAACCCCTTCACGCGTACGGAACTGCGTTTCGAGGCCGCGCACATTCAATAATTCGGCCATGTAAGTTTGCCCTCAATTGTTATGAAATTTATTGGGAAAGCATTGCAGTTTTAACTGCCTTTATTGACTTAGAACCAAATAAAAGTATAACGCGATTTAAAACCGCTGTCAATTCAGCGATGATTTCTTTCTTAATTTTCCTTAAAAAGTAATATTCTTTAATTACTTTTGTTATTCGTTTTAATGATGAATAAAACGATAAAAAAGTGGATTCAAATATATTCTTTTGATGGGAAAAACAAAAAATGGTGAAGAATTACGGCTATTCTTCCAGACCATCAAGTTCTAGAGCATCTCCAAACCGCATTTTTACATACGATTCATAGCGATCCGGATGGATCTCACCTTTTATAACAGCGTCTTTCACAGCACAACTCGTTTCATTTGTATGGGTGCAATTACTGAACTGACAACCTGCGACACGCGTACGAATCTCCGGGAAATAACCATCCAGTTCTTCCGGTTCAATATCCCACAATGCCAACATGCGTATTCCGGGTAAATCAGCCACATATCCACCCTCATTTAAAGGAAAAAGGCGTCTCGCTACTGTGGTATGGCGACCTTTATTGGTGGACTCACTGATTAGATTGACAGCCAATCCCAATTCAGGTTGAATAGCATTCAAAAGACTGGATTTTCCAACCCCGGAGGGTCCAACCAACCCTGATAATTTTCCTATTAAAATCCCTTTTAGTTCATCTATCCCAATGTTATTTTTTGCAGAAGTATAAATAACCGGATACCCCAAATCTTTATACTTATCAAATAGCTGGGTGGCAAGGTCAGTGCTTACCAGGTCGACTTTATTGGCGTTGATAATCACCGGAATTTGTTGTCGTTCACAAATCACCAAAAACCGGTCCAACATACGTAAATGAGGGTCAGGTTGGGCACAAGCATATACCAGAATGATTTGATCCGGGTTGGCTAATAAAATTTGTTTATAATCACCACGTGCAGTCGGTGCAGAACGAATCAAAGCAGTCCTTCTGGGTAAAACATCTTCAATGGCGCTGTTCCCGGCAGATTGAATACTCACCAGAACATTATCTCCCATGGCTATTAAATCCTCACGGAATGAATCAGGTCTGCGCATTTTTAATTTTCCACGAGGATGGCAGGTGATTTCTCTTCCATCCACTAACTGAACCTGGTAAAAACCAGATCGTTGGAAAAGGACCTTGCCTTCTACGAATGATTTTGGCATCTTACATTATTACCCTTCCGGTGTTGCTGTTGGTTCTTCTGGTCCAGGTGTTTCAGTGATTGAAGGTGTGGGAGTTCTGGTTACATAATAAGAGGCTTCCCACGGATAAAGGCGCTGTGGTTGGCCAAAGAAATACAATTCAACGATTCGGCGGAATATAGGCGCTGCAATTGCTGATCCGTCACCGGAATTTTCTGCCAGAACTACGACAGCAATATCCGGGTTGTTTTCACTTCCCATTTTCGTAAATCCTGCAAACCAGGCATGAGGATCAAGAGGCTCATTCTGTGCTGTGCCTGTTTTTCCATAAATAGGTACCTGTAATCCAAGCATTGCTGGTCGGGCAGTTCCGCGGCTATTGTAAACAACCTGATACATCGCATCCTGTATGATCGATAAATTTTCTTCTGAGACAGGCAATTTTCCTTTAATGATCGGCTCGAACGTAAAGGTTGGGTCCCCTTCCGGTGGCGTTATTTTTTCTACTAATTGTGGTTGATATAAAGTTCCGCCATTTCCGACTGCTGCAATGAAAGAGGCAACTTGTAAAGGAGTTACCAGCATGGTACCCTGACCAATCGCCAATTGAACTGCATCACCTTGATTTTGCGGATTGGGGATATTCCCGGAAACTTCCGGTAATTGCCCGATTCCGGTCAATTCTCCCAAGCCAAATCCGCGCGCCATATCTGAAACAGCATTCGGCAGGTTGAGATCCCATAAAGAGAGCCCGATATGCCAGAACCAGGGATTGCAGGATCGCATCAATCCTTCAGGAAGGGTTAATTGACCACTGGCAGGCAATTCTTTTTCAACTGTCCAATCGTACAATGTAATGCCGGAAAGTTCCGTAAAAGTGCTATCGCAATAATAGCTGCTCTCTTTCGTAAATGCTCCGGTTTCTAATGCGGCTGCAAGAGTAATAATTTTAAAAACCGAGCCTAATGGATATGCACTTTGGGTCGCACGGTTTAATAACCGGTTTTGTGATGGATCCAGCATTTCTTCCAGCATCCATCCATAATTGTAGTTCTGCGGATCGAAAAGATTGGGGTCAAATGTGGGTGTAGAAGCTAAAGCTAGAACACGCCCGGTGTCAATCTCAATCACAACGGCTGCGCCGCGAAAACCTTCCATCGCTGTTTCTACTTGTGATTGGAAATCACGTTCGACCGTTGTATAAATCGATTGGGAAGGCATAGAATCAGCGGTTGCAATACGCGTTTCAACAGTACCATCCGGTTTCACCACATAGAGAGAAGCGCCTTTTTTGCCAATTAGCGCTTGTTCTCCCCAGGCTTCCAAACCAGTCCGGCCAACTTTTTCATCTCCCCGGTACCCGTTGCGTTTGTAATCCTCAAGCTCCTCAGGGAAAATGGATTGAACGTACCCGGTAATATGTGCTGCCCCACCACCATCGAAATAATAGCGCGAGGTGTAATAATTCATATTCAGACCACCCAGAGCCACCAGGGCATCATAATATCGATCAACTTCCGACTTGGCAGTTTCTCCAATGGGGATATACCAATCCGGTCCGGCATTTTCATAAAGTGTGTATATGTAATCCGAATTCAAGCCGGTTAATCGTGAAAGATAGGATGTTAATGCCCCATCCTGCCCCTCACCAATCAACCCCGGAGTAATTCCCAAAGCAACAACTTCGGATTGTGCAACGAGAGCGCTGCCATCCACATCATAGATATTTCCCCGGGCAGGTGCGGTGATGTCCATGGACAGCACATTTCCACCTTTTAACTCAGGTAAAATCATGGCATCTTCCCATTGCACTTTCCAAACATTATTTTCAAGTGCAAGATTCATAGCCATTGTGCGTGAAATTGTCCCTACCAAAGCGGTTTTAAAGTCAACTGTGTAGCCGACCTGTGAATTTTTCGGGTTGGTAAGAGAAGAAGTGATCTGATAATTCAATTCATTCACTGTCATAGCGGACATGGCATCCTGATAGCGCGCGATAAAATCTTCCAGCGTGATAGCATCCCGACTGAGTGTACTCAAACGGTTATACATATTTTCATAATTTTCCAAGCGCCAATCCTCCAAAAAATCAGATGCTTCCTGTTTCGCATCCGGGACACGGGTCGTACTGATTTGCGGATTTGGTAAAGTGTTGGTTACTGCAGCTGTTGGCAACTGTGGAGTCTCATTTACGTTTGGAGTGCAAGCACTGATGATGATCGTTATCAAGGCTATAAAGCTGATAAAACGTTTCATAAATCCTCCAGGCGAAAAAACAACCATTTTTGTTTCATCTTTATCCTACTTCTTCTCCCCTTAAGACCCGCT
>CAZPIM010000041.1:0-6037 GCA_964586385.1 uncultured Anaerolineaceae bacterium | reverse complement strand
GAATAATTTCGCATGGGCACTTGTGTACAACAGATAAGGTTTTTTTTGATTTGGTCAAGCGGAAAAAGAATAGTTATTGCGGTATATACCTGATGGATCCTTCCACGTAACTGTCGCAACATTCGTTCTGCATCCGCAGAGTCGATGGGTTTCCCTAGAATCTCATCTCCGTCTGCCACGGTTGTGTCAGCAGCCAAAATCAAGGTTGCCTTGGGATAGGAATTTTCTATCACTCCAGCTTTGTTTTGCGCTAAACGGGTGACATAATTTGCAGGAGTTTCTCCGGGATTCAAACTTTCATCCACATCTGCGGGAATCACAATAAAAGGGTGACCGAAAAGTCCCAGCAACTCCTTGCGGCGTGGTGAATTCGAAGCCAGTATCCATTGCTCATTTACCATGATTAAGATTCTAACACAAGAAAGCACCCGGATTTTTTATTAAACCGGATTCACATCAGAATATAATGAAAGAATTTTTTCAGATTATCGCCTGGAAAATGCTCGTAAACAAAATAACAGCTATAACGATTAAGCACGACCGAGTTCCAAAGATGATTCATCCAAAAACTCTTATCAATCAAGATTTTTGTTGATAAGTAACTCCAGATGGACTTTAAATCCACCTTCAATCTGCTATTCAGCTTTGATTAGGAAATAACAAGAAATTTAAATCCATCATTTCTTCCGGGAATTTCTTTTCTGACGAAATTACCTTGCTCCTTCCGGAGGATACCAACGCACTGCCCAAACGCCTGAACCGGGTTCGGTTTTATTTTTTAGATCATAAATATATGAGCTGTCGGGCACTTCATAGTAAGGCGTAAATTGCTGCACAACTTCCACCCAGGTCTGCCCGGGTTTTAATGGAAATGCATTCCCGTTTTCATCGATAAAGCGAATTGGGCGTAATTTTCCAGTGGAGCGTTCATACTGCTCACTTATGGTTGTCCAATAAATCTTAAACATCTGACCATCACGGAATAAGAGTGCCGGCATTTTTTTCATATACATCATATTGATATCAATAATGGTTGGGGTGACCACTTCATGCGGGGCAAACAAAACCATTACATTTTCAAAGGTTAATGCCTCTCCATTAAGGCGATCCGTCATCAGGTCAAAAGTCGTCCCATCGGCATGATCTTGATAACGGTTATAAGCACCACTGGTGGTATCAAATAACCAGTTGACCTGGTTTAAATAAGCATACATCAACCAGATCCGGTTGCCGGAAACACCACCTGAAGGAATGACATCATTAAATGCCATACCCTGCAACGAAAGCTCTCCTAACCGATCCTGATTATTTTCTGCAATTTGTTCCAGTTTTGTAACATCGATCATTGCGCTGTTGGGACTGCTCGCATCGGTACCATAAACATTGGTATATTGATTTAAACTGGGGACAACCATTGATGAACCGGAAGCCATAACCAAAAATCCGTTGAATAGCTTGCGAATCCCTTCATATGGTAAGCGCCCGGACCTGATTGGACCAACCATGGCATTATCCGTGATTGTGCCAACCGAGCCGGTTGTGACATTACCGCCGCTACCGCCTGAAATATCATCAGCTTTTGGAAAATCGCCATAGAACATCGCCAGGTAGCGCGTCATACCTTCACCAATGTAAATTTCAAAAACAAAGGGGGAATAAGAAAGCCCGGCTTGTGGACGTGAACTGACCGGGAAATTCGTGATCGAAACCAATGCCGGGGGTAAAAGTAAATTTTCCGGGTTTTGCACTGGTAAACCAGTCAATGGATTAACCCCATCCGGGTAGGTTTGTGGTCCAATTTGCCCACCAGCCATCACAGCAGGTGTGACCGTTGGTGTTGCAGCTAAAGCCATCTGTTGAATCGGACTTAATATGCTCAAACTTAAAATAAAAAGTATCACAAATCCAATCATTTTCCGGATCAAAATACACCTCCAAAATTACCAGCAATTAAAAATGTCTAAGTTCATTTTATGACAATAAGGGTAATAATTACTTAACAAATTAGTTAGATAACTCATTCCGACACCTTTTTAAGTACAAAAAAAGCCTAACAAAGTAACTATTTGATCAATATCATGACTTAAAATTATTTTATCAATGATCAAATTCCCCTTCCTATTTCCTTATATTCACAATAATTCGGACATGTTAGTCTGATAAAATCAATTTGTGTACGCCAGGGATTTCGTTTTTCCCGTTCATGTTTCTGCTATAATCCAGAAAAGCTAACATCTCCAAAAGGGGAAACATGCCAGTCAATTATCAACAAATTCGTGCTTCGATTAAAGCCGCAGGGCAGTTGGCCCCAATTCGGGAACGCGAAGCGCAATCACGTCGGGAAAAGGTATTTCAGCTGCTCGATCGATATGCGCATGATCTCACTGCTCTTTTGGAACGCGTTCAATCCACCCTGGCACATATCCCGGAATTTCGCTGTGCACTCCCCGGAGATCAGCCCATCAATATTGCTTTTCCGGAAACAAAATCATCCGCACCAGTCATCCTATGGGCGGCTGATGGCTCACAAATCATCCCTGATTCACACCTGGCAGTGCAATTTGGGGTCATAAACGTGGGTCTTATTCGACTTGCGAAAAGCGAGCCACCCCGTCAGTCAATTGAAAGCCAATTACTTTACGCTGACGATCTTTTTACTTCTCAGGGTTATCTGGTAGGGGAAGAACTAATTGCGCTACGCCGGGATTATCAGGAAAGAGCGGCTTTGTTGTCTTCTGCCAAAACAGAATCGATTCCCGTGTTAACGCTGACGGACGGACCAATTGAGCTATTCCGTGAGGGCAAAGAATCCCGCGAGTATCAGGAGAAATTAGCCCAATACGTCAGTATTCTCAGTCAAATGGCGGAACAACGGGTCCTGACTGCCGGATACGTGGATAAACCACGCTCCGATCTGGTAGTACGATTGCTTGAATTACAAATACTTTCCAATGAACAACTTTCTAAAGCAGATCAAATTCATTCATTTCAAGGAGTTTACGATGCAGAAATCTTCGCACAACTTCTGAAGCCAGGAGAACGCTCTGCCACTTTCGGTTTACAATCCAGAGCTGTCAAACAATTTAATGGTCTACTTGCCATTCATTTTATGTACCTAAATGTAGGCAGGGAAGGAAAACCTCAGATAGTCCGTGTCGAGTTCCCTGCCTGGGTTGCTCAGTCAAGGGAAAGTATACAAATCATCCAACACACGCTTATGGAACAATGCCGGCAAATGGGTAGCAAGTCGTACCCTTATATATTGCATCGTGCGCATGAAACTGCGTTGGTTACTTATGAAGAACGGAATCGTCTGCTAGATCTGATCCAAATGGAAATGCAAAGCCAAAATATCGATCCAGGCGAAACATCCAACAAACAACAGGCGAAAAACCTGCCAGGAAAGATGAGGTTTGGAAAATGAACAAAGATCAAATCGGGTATTTGTTACGAGCCAGTACAAATGGGGGCGTAGCCGGTTGCCGTGTAGCTGCGTTAGATCTACCGGAATTGGGTGGTATGGTGCGCATCCCACAGACCAATGATTATCAGATCTTTGGATTGTTATATGATATGCACATTGATGATGACGGTCTGGTTCGGCAATTGGTAACTGCAGAAAAAATAAGTGAAGAAGTCATCGCTGACAATCGCCTGCACCGTTCAGTCCCGATCGAATTAAGTATGTTGTTTATTGGATATCAACAACAGAATGAAACCATTCATTTATTACCACCTCGACCTCCCCTTACCCTGGATGAAGTCTACGTTTGTTCAGCAGAAGAAATCTGTGCTTTTACAAACAGCGGTCGTTTTGGCTATTTCCGGCATATTCTGCGCGGTACGGATTTTCCCGTTGCGGAGGTACTGGCCAGCCATGTGCGTCAATCAACCTTGGCGCATCAGCAGTATGGGGATTTCGACTGGAACAATGCTGCCACGCAAGAGCTGATCACTTTGTTGAGGGATGATTATCCTACATTAATGCATGTACTAGGGGCTTTGGCTGATGCTCATATTCAAGGTCAGGAGGTAAAAGGTGGCGCTTAATATCAATCCTTACATCGGTTATATTGTCGGCGGTGGTTTAAAAAACAATTTAAATGTGCGACTCACTGTGCCGGCTAACCAGGTGCGTGAAGGTAGTTTTGTGGTAGTGGAATCCGGAACTGACCAGTTTTACGGTTTGGTAACAGATATGCAGCTCGGATCAACCGACCCCCGTTTTGCAGATGAGCAAAGTGAAAACCGTTTTCCTGCTCATTTGGCAAATCTACTGCATGGACAAACCCTGTTCACCAACCTGGAAGTCATGCCTGCATTAATGCTGGAAATGGGTCCAGACCCGAGCTCCCCCGAATATGAATTATGGCGAAAAGAGCACCCACAGGACAACCCCAAACCAATGCCCGTAAAAACAGTGCCAGCCCACCATGCGCCAGCCCGAAATGCCAATGCAGGGGATGTGGCTACCATTTTTGGAAACCCGGATAAAAAAGAACAATTCATCGTAGGAACTACCCGTGAACAAGGACACCCGATCTGCCTCAACATGGATAAATTTGTTCAACGCTCTTCGGGGATTTTTGGAGCAACCGGAACCGGAAAATCTTTCCTGACTCGAATCATCTTATCGGGTCTGATTCAATATGATAAGACTTCCCTGCTGATCTTTGATATGCATAATGAATATGGATTTGATGACCAGGCGACAGATTCAAACACCAAAGTACCCGGACTAAAACCAAAATTTGGAAACAAAGTCAGCCTGGTTGGTTTGGGTGCAGGCAGCCGTATTCGTCATCTCAGCCCGGATTTTGACCTGCAACTAGCCGAGTCACAAATCTCACCAGCTGATATTCTGATGCTCTCGCGGGAACTGGATCTTCGTGAAACATCTGCAACAACACTGGATGCACTTGTGCATTCATTTGGCCAGGAGCGCTGGTTCCAGGCATTCAAGCAGCTTAAAAACGGCGCTACGGTAGAGGATGAAAAAGGTAAAAAAATCCCTGCACCAGACAGTGTTGCTTTTTGGGCGAATCAGAATGGAATCAATCCATTGGCTGCCGAAGGGCTCCATTCTAAAATGGGCCGCGTTTTCAATGCCAACTATATAAGTCCCAAGCCGCCAGCCAATGCGCTGAAATCAATCATCGAAAATCTGCAAAAAGGAAAACATGTCATCTTATCCTTTGGTGATCATGAAACAGATCTCGATTACCTTCTGGTCACCAATATCCTCACCCGTCATATTCGCGCTACCTGGGAGAAAATGACTAACGATTTTCGCAGCAAAGACGAGAAAGAACCGCGTCCACTGGTCATTGTGGTTGAGGAAGCGCACAAACTCCTCAACCGCGAAATGGCGTCCCAAACCACGTTCAGCACGATAGCACGTGAAATGCGAAAATATTATGTGACTTTATTGATTATCGATCAGCGCCCGTCTCAGATTTATGATGAGGTGATGTCACAGCTTGGAACACGTATTAGTGGATGGTTGGGTGATGACGCGGATATCGCGGCAGTTTTATCCGGTCTGGCTGGACGAGACTCTCTTCGCGGTATGCTCTCTCGTCTACAGCCTGCAGAAGAAGTGCTCCTTTTGGGTTGGGGTGTACCCATGCCTATCCCAATCCGGTCAAGACGATACGACCAGAAATTCTGGCAGGAACTTTTGGGGAAAGAGAATTTGGACGAAAACAAATCGGATAAGGATTATTTACGGGCATTGGGTTTTTAAAACTGGTTGGACGATTAGGAAGTAAATGGAACCCGGACATCCCGAATCTTCACGATTCTGATAGCAGTCAGCATTCTTTCCTTTCTACTTGGAACAATTTGGTGGTTTTTAATTTTTGGTGGTGTTGATAGGACATTATTTGGGGAAGCAGAAATCCGAATAGATCCGGCTTCATTATAAAATCTATTCTCTAGCGGAATAATTTTCATATCCTTTATGAAATGTTTCATTTTGCTTTTGTTTTGTCTATAATCAAAACTAAAAATGAGGATGTATGAACCGTATCATAAA
>CAZPIM010000040.1:23952-25686 GCA_964586385.1 uncultured Anaerolineaceae bacterium | reverse complement strand
TGGCCAAATGTGTATGCATAAACATAAAACGGGACATCAAAAATATGTGGAATAGAGACCCATTCCCATCGGAACTCATCCGCAACATCTACAGAATCTCCAAACTGTTCTTTCAGATTCTGCATATATGCTTCTGCCAATTCGCCAACAGAAGCGCCATTATTTATCTTTTCGTGTGCTTCGCGCTCGAATAAGGCAAAAAATGCCTGGCGCATGATCGTAGCATAGGCGTCATCCACCTGGCTGAAAAGAATATCCCGGCGTACGGTTTCATCGGTCTCGTGCTGTAATAAATAATCAACCAGTACCATCTCTCCGAATGTGGAAGCTGTTTCAGCTAATGGCAGATTGGAATGGAAGGTGAAAATGCTGTGGTGAGCAGCCAACATTGCGTGAACAGCATGTCCAAGTTCATGTGCCATGGTGGAGACATCATCGGACTTGCCCTGGAAATTTAACATCACCCATGGCGGAAGGTCCGGTCCGGCTGCCCACGAGAATGCTCCGCCACGTTTGCCTTTGCGGACTTCACTATCCAGGTGGTTTTCATCAAAAATACGCTGCGCCAACGTAGCAAATTTGGGATCGAAGCGTGTATATGCGTCCAAAACGATTGTCGCTGCTTCATCAAAGGAATAACGCTTATCGGATTCAACCACCGGGGCGTAGATATCATATCGTCGTAATCGCTCTACCCCCAACCATTTGGCTTTTAGTTTAAAGAAGCGCTGGAAGACAGGGGCATTCGTTTTGCAAACTTCCAATAGGGTGTTTACGACGCTATCCGGAATGTCGTTGATCAGGTTTCGGGCAGCAATCGGGTCACTATGTTTGCGCATGGAGACCTGTTCATTTCGCCAGTCCCGTACGATGGTTTGGTATATTTGACCAAGAATAGGACCGTCATTACCGTAGATCCGATACAATTCCTGATAGGCCTTGGCACGGATATCCGCATCGGATGTGCGGACATACATCATCAGTTCGCCACGGGTTAATTCTTTTTCCTCACCGGCAACTGTTAATTTGTAAACATAGCGGTTTGTTATGGATGAGTAGATCATCTGTAACGCGCTCACACCGGTGACATTTTTGGTGTTGATAATTTTTTCTTCGGCTTCGGTCAAAGTATGCGGGATAAAAAGCCGGATTGCTTCCAACCAATATTGATAATCGCCACTGGCATCCATCAATTTCTG
Organism: uncultured Anaerolineaceae bacterium; assembly: GCA_964586385.1. Taxonomy (GTDB): domain Bacteria; phylum Chloroflexota; class Anaerolineae; order Anaerolineales; family Anaerolineaceae; genus UBA6170. The sequence goes on along the minus strand of CAZPIM010000040.1, from coordinate 24,487 downwards.
TGCCTTTTCCTGAGGCAAAGCTTTCCACCACAATTCGAAGAACAATGTGCGGTTGGTCATTTCTGACACAAATTGATCTACCCGTGCCATTAAACTCTGGGCAATTTCGTTTTGAGTATCTTCTGAAAAAAATAGCCCTGCAAATGTGGCTACTTTTTGCCCTAATGCCACGATTGTCTCCATGTCCTTTACAACGGACAGAAACACATCTTGTGAAATATCATCGACCAGTACTGCGCGTCTTTTTTCAAGATTTTCAACCAAATTGGTTATTTTTTCAATCCCGGCTTCCAGTTGCGGAGATTGGGGACCGGGAAAAAGATCCTGCAGACTCCAGCGCGTTTGTTGATAGTTTTTATTATTCATTTTTCCTCTTTATTTTTATTAATGATTATTCTCAATTGTTGTCTTAATCGATCAATGGGGTGTTTTTCGCCACCGGTTTCTTCTTGATAATACCAGACTTGCCACCCATTCACGGGTCCCGGCTGTATAAGGCGGGCGATTTGATGGATAGACCCGCGTTCATCACCAA
>CAZPIM010000040.1:12165-23852 GCA_964586385.1 uncultured Anaerolineaceae bacterium | reverse complement strand
AGTATTAAATCGCCCGGTTGTGTACAGGCAGTAATGATCCTGTAAATGAGGGCTAATGGTTTTTGCGTTGAATGTACCTTGGTGCCATTGTCGCGCAATCGTTCTTTTCCGCTGCAAATTGAAAAATACCAGTCGCTGCGCATTTGTAAGCCTTCATTTAATTGTTTGAGAGCGTGATGATTAAAGGTGTACCCTGCGCCACGTATCTTTTGCGCCCAAATGAGCGTTTCATGTGCGTTGGTAAGCCGGACTCCACGGAAATTCGGCATCGGATTAGACTTGATCCAGATCACATCGTTGAGAATCCAAAAGTTTAAATTCTGTAAAATTGCACCTACCCGATAAATATTATGGTAAGTACCAATAACCCATAAGGTGCCGTTCGGTTTTAACACCCGTTGACAGGCAGTTAACCATTCGGTCGTAAACCGGTCATACGATTCAAAATCTTCAAACTGGTCCCAGGAATCATTTACCGCATCCACCTGGGTCAGATTCGGTCGCCAAAGATCCTGTCGTAATTGCAGATTATAAGGGGGGTCTGCAAAAACTACATCGACTGATTCTGGTTCCAGTTTTTGCATGAGTTCTATACAATCACCCAATACAACCTGATTGATAGGCAGAGGCTTTGATTCCATAGGTATTATTGTACTAAAAATTATGCAGATTAAGAGCGTAGAGTGCCCAAGAAAAGGAAGCAAACGTTAGGAGCAGTTTCTGGAAGGCGATATCAATGATCATGTTTAATTTACATCAAGGTTGATTTGGGATAAGGGTTGAAAAATCGGCATCATTCATTTTATTTTGGCTTTAGGCTTAGAAAAATAAAATTAAAGAACACAAAAAGTAGAGCGATATCAACTGTTTTTCGAAGTAAGAAAATCTTTCAAATTTGTATACCGTTTATTTAGAATAAACGTGTATATATTCTTGACTTTGCATTTTATTTGATTTAGATTCTAAATGAATATTGCCTTCATGTTTTTTAAATTATTGTTGTCAGTTGATTCTTATTTGCATTTATCTTGTTAGATTTTCCTTGGAGGAGTAATGAAAAAGAAACAAATATTATTTCCAGTTCTTATTTTAATGCTGGCTGTCATGGCCTGTAATTTATCCAGTGGCACGAAAGCTACTGATGAACCGACGCAAGCCGTAGCGCCAGTTGAAAACACCCGCGTTGTTGAGGAGCCAGAAGATACTCCGGTTCCGGAATCTGGTGCTGTTGATAATATTGATGATGTCGAAGGCGCGGTATTTCAGATTATTGGAACAGGAACGATCAATGATGTTGAACAGGGTGAAATCCTGAATGCCGAATGGGGTGGTACAGGTTTCTTCATTGATTCATCCGGGATTGGTGTCACTAATAACCACGTAGTTGCCGGCGCGGCTTTACTTAAAGCTTACGTTAAAGGCGAGAGTTCTCCACGCAATATTCGCGTTTTAGGCACTTCCGAATGTGCAGATCTGGCGGTTGTGCAGGTGGAAGGCGAAGACTTCCCCTATTTGGAATGGTATGACGACACGGTAAAGACCGGTCTGGATGTATATGCTGCCGGTTTCCCGTTGGTAGAGCCTGAATACAACCTTACCAAAGGTATTGTTTCCAAGACAAATGCAGACGGGCAAACGTATTGGTCGTCCTTATCATACATTTATGGACATGATGCCAAGATTAACGGCGGCAATTCCGGCGGACCACTTGTTACAACAGAAGGTAAAGTCGTAGGCGTGAATTACATGTCCCGCGCATCAGTTGATCAACAATTCGCCATTCCTGCCGACCTTGCTATACCGGTTGTTAACAAGTTAAAAGAAAAACAAAATGTTGCTTCGTTGGGTATGGATGGCCAGGCGATTGTTTTTGGACCGGATGGTGAATACCCTGGCGTTTGGGTGCAATCAATCACTACCGGCAGTATTGCTGATAAAGCAGGTATTGAGCCTGGTGATATCATCCATGAGGTGGAAAATATCCTGGTAGCTTCCGACGGCACTATGAAAGAATATTGCGACATCTTACGCAGCCATGATGATTCTGACCCGCTAAAAGTAGTAGTTTATCGATATGGAACGGATGAAATATTAGAAGGTACTTTGAATGGCGATGAAATTGAGGCGACTGGTTATGCTGGTCTGGCAGATTATTCTTACGAGGACGACACAACCACAACGACCACAACTGTTACGAGCGAACCTTTCCGTGTTGAAGAATTCGATGAATATTCCGATTGGTGGACCTGGTTCCTGGCATATGGGGATGAAGATTACGCTGACATTTATTTTGATGAAGGGCGAATGAAATTCGATCTGACGGATGCCAGCAGCGACACCTATGCCTACTTGATGTATGAGGAATATTATTACGAAGATGTCTTCATTCATGCACTGGTTGAAAATCGTGGCAAGAATACCAACAGCATCAGCTTAATTTGCCGATACTCCGATGTGGATGGCTGGTACGAAGTTAATATCGGAAGCGATGGCTTATACAACATTTACCGTTTCGACGGCGAATTGGATACAGGTGACGGCTATACAATGCTAGCCAGTGGTGGATCCAACAACATTCGTCAAGGGAAAGAATACAATGAATACACCCTTTCCTGCGAAGGTAATACGATCACAGTATGGATTAATGGCGTGCAAACGAACTCAGTCCGCGATAACTCATTCCGGGAAGGTTTGATTGGCATAGGTGTTTCATCCTATGGGGTAGTCCCGATCAATGTTGAGTTTGAATCACTTGAAATTGGCGTGCCATAAACTTAAAAAAATGTAAAAAAGGTGACAAAACGCCCTGAAAAAGGGCGTTTTTGTTTACACATATTAAACAAGATTTTCATATCTCGAAAAACCAGGTTTCAGACTTATATTCTCCCCAGACATAAAGTAAGAGAAACCTTGTTTTTGCTTACGTGCGCACATGAAACAAACGTATAAACTGGGGTCTTTAAGGATAAGACCAAATTTAACCGAGTTTAATATCGCCAGGCAGTCAGCGGTTGTGGACCTTGCATTACATCCCGGACAATGCGCAATGTTCCACTAAAGTCAGCCCGAATGCACCAATGCACCATGGCAATCTGTCCGTGCCTGATCTCAATACCGGTAATGCTGAAAGGAGAAACGACGCTGCCGGAATTGAAATAGGGGACCTGATTCAAAGCCGGATATCTAGGTCGGTGGGTATGCCCGGCTAGAATCATTTTCTTGTTTTCCAGGCTCCAGCGAATCAATTTCTTATCTACCCTCCTGGCTACCGTGAAATTTTTAGCTGCGCTGGTTGGGTCATTTAATCCAAACAATTGCAGGTTACGCCATAAAACTCGTACAAAAAATCTGCCTACAGGCCAAATAAGGTCCGAAAGAAGATCTCCCTGGTGGCCATGAACAAGAAATAACTCCTGGTTAGAAGGTTGGTGTTTGATGATCAACCCGGCATGGACAACAATTTCCGGGAATAACGGACGGGATTGCAAGGTGTGTTCATCCACATACGAATAGAGCGAGCTTTTTACATATGCCGGAATGGAACGCTGAATATCATGGTTTCCAAACAACATATAAAACCGGTCTTCGTGGTAAAACCGGGACATCATTTCATAGACTTGACGATGGGCAATAAAAATATCCGAAAATGATCGGTTTTTCCATAATTCGTCGCCATCGCCTAATTCAATGTAAGTAAAACCATCATGGTAATAATAGGAAAGCGCATGCAGAAATATATTCTGGTTTTTGGCAAAATCATCCGCCCAGCCATAATCACCCCGGTGACAATCGCTGAAGATAATAATGCGGGAGGAGTCGTCAATATTGATGACTTTAGAGGCTGCTTGAACTTGATTTAATCGACTGAATGTACCCATCAATAATCCCATTATACGGCAGTTAAGACGGGAAGGAAACGCAAGAATTTTCGACTTTGACTTAAGGATGTTTTGCCTATTTTTTTGGTGGGAATAATTATTCCCTCTGGTCAGGGGCATCCTCTCCATTAGTAGGGGGAAAAACTAATATGAATCCCGTAGAATTTTAATCGTTGGAGAAAAGGAGTTCGTTAATGATTAAGAAAAACACCCCATTATTAAGTATTGTGCTATATGTGCTGAGCGGACTAAATCTTTTGGTCATGGTTGTTTGTTTGGTAACCGCAATCAATGCTGATAATACGATCCAATCCAACGCTTTTTTTGCTCAGGCATTTTTAGGCACCTTGGCTGACGTGTTTTTGGGTTATCTGACACAGGCGATTCGTGGGATAGCATTTCTTTTCACGCTAATCAATGCCGGGATTTCGGTGATGCTTTTTACAGCAGCAAAACTTGTTAAAAGCTCTAACACGCTATCCTTTCGCGTTCACCAACTCGAAACACGAATGGAAATCTCTCCCGTAAAGTAAGACGCTTTAGTTTCTACTTCAATAATGACTTCACCGTCATTATTTTCCTCCGAGCCGTTTCCTTATTCGTTTTTTGAGGAAACGGCTCCTCCAATTCTTAATCAATCAATGGATGTGAAACTTCAGCGGAAATCGATCTGGTATTTTTTAGAAAAACACAGTATTTTTAAAATCATTAATTAAAAAATATTCATTCTATAATTACTTAATTCGCGTTGTAGAGGTGGTTTATGCGCCGCTTGCCCCAGATTCTCTTAATCCTTGCCTTTTTACTGGGCACTCCCAAGCTAGTTTACGCAAATATCGAACCTGATGAATCCGATTTCTATCCTGGCATCAGTTTTCGTTTTGAAAAATTAAGTATAGACGATGGTCTTTCCCAAAATGCCGGCTTGGCATTGTTACAAGATAGCCAGGGTTTCCTGTGGATTGGAACACAAGACGGGCTTAATCGATATAGCGGTGTTGACTTAATTACCTATAAGAACGATCCGGATGATACCAATAGCATTAGCCACAACAGTATCATTTCTTTGTTTGAGGATCATGAAGGGATGTTGTGGATTGGAACATGGGGTGGCGGGTTGAATCGTTTTAATCCGAACACTAACCAAATCGACAGATTTCTCCCGGATGAAAACAATCCGGATGCTTTGTCAAACGCTACGGTTACTGCAATTGTTGAGGATCAAAATGGACAATTGTGGATAGGTACCCAAAATGGTTTGGAGATGTTTGATCGTGAAAGCGGAAAATTTATCCATTATAAATCGACAGAAAGCGACCCGACTTCACTGAGCAGTAATGTGATTTCAACCATCGAACTATCAAATGACGGGAAATTATGGGTCGGAACAGGTAGTTTTAGTTTAGAAGGAAATGGGCTAAACCTTTTTGATCCCAATTCAGGTATAGCCAAGCGTTATCAAGGGGTGTCTCCCTGTATGCAGCCCTCAAATGTTTCTTCGATTAAAGAAATGATGGATGGTAGTTTGTGGGTGGGGTATGGTGGTTATGCGGTTTCTGGTGGCGGGTTGGCGCATTTTAACCCTGAAACGAATCAATGTGAGCAATTTTTAAATGAGAATGATCGTGGCCAAATTGTTGATAATAATGTTACCGATATTCTGATTGATCAAAATCAAACATTATGGGTCACGATGTGGAATAGCGGTCTTTTTTATAAAAGTCTGGACAATAACGGCGACTTTCAATCCATTCAACATGATGCAGGTGATTTTGATAGTCTTTCCAGCAATAACACTTATTCTTTATTGCTGGATCGGTCCAAAGTATTATGGATTGGAACTTTAAGCGCCGGTATCAACAAAATTAATTTAATGAGTCTGCAATTTCGAACATATCGCAACAATGGAAATAACCCCAGTAGTATTCACAGTAATCATATTGGCACGTTTTCAGAAACCAGCGATGGAACGGTATGGGTAGGCACATGGGATAGCGGACTGGCACGTTTCGAACCTTCAACCGGTTCATTTACACATTTCCAATTTAACCCGGACGATGAAACCAGTATCAGTAGTGACCTGGTCATGTCATTATTCACCGATCACAAAGATCAATTATGGATTGGCACATTAGGCGGCGGATTAAATCGATTTGATGCCAGTAACAATCAATTTGTTCGCTTTATGCATGATGAATCCGATCCTTCCAGTCTGATCGATAATCAAGTAACCAATATTTTACAGGACAAGCAAGAAAGACTGTGGATTATGACGATGGGGGGATTATCCCGAAAAGATCCAAATGAAAACGGCTTTATTAATTATTCTTTCTCCGAAAATGGATTGGGAGGTCCATTGGTTAGCGGGATGATCGATGGTGATCTTTTATGGATAGGGACCTGGGGTGCCGGTTTATATCAATTGGATCTATCAGACCCAAAAAACCTGGATCCTAATACAGCAACCTGGCGTATTATGAAAAATGACCCGGAGAATAGTAATACTATAAGCGATAATAGCATCTGGGTTATTCATAAGTCCTCCACGGGTTTGATCTGGTTAGGGAGCCAAATTGGTTTGAATCGCTATGATCCTCAAACAGAATCTTTTGAGCACTACACTGAAAACGACGGATTTAGAAATACGACTATCCTTGGTATTTTGGAGGATAGTCTGGGAAATCTTTGGATAACAACAAATAATGGGCTTGTTAAGTTTGACCCGGTTTCTGAACGTGTTCAAATCTTTGACAAAGCGGATGGTTTACAGGGAAATGAATTTAATTCAAACGGATATTTTAATAGCCTGAAAACCGGGGACTTTTATGTCGGTGGTACAAACGGTTTTTCTGTATTTAATCCGCTGGATATCGTTCCAAATCAGGTTGCTCCAAATATCGTCATCACCGATTTCAAAGTATTTAATGAATCGATGCCTTTCAATATGCAATCTAAGGAACCGATAGCATTAACCTATAAACAAAACTTTATTTCATTTGAATTCGCCGCATTGGATTTTCAATCCCCTGAAATGAATCAATATGCTTATCAATTGGAAAATTTTGATCCCGGTTGGGTTGTTTCCGGAACACGTAACTTTGCCAGTTATACCAATCTTCCAGGTGGAGAGTATACATTTAAAGTAAAAGCAGCAAATAGTAATGGAGTATGGAATGAAACCGGAGTTTCGATTAATTTAAAAATTATTCCACCTTTTTGGCAAACCTGGCAATTCCGTTTAGGTGGGATCCTATTACTTTCCATTATTGGTTTTACTTTAGCTTCCCTGCGGACAAAAGAAATTAGAAACCAAAAGAGAAAGCTTGAAGAAGAGGTTTTTCAACGAACTTCTGAGCTAAAACTGGCACAATTGGAATTAAAACAACGAGCCGAAAAAGATCTATCTGTGTCCGAAGCACGTTTTCAGACGATGTTCGAACATTCTCCGGTCGGCATGGGCATTTTAAGTCTTGATCGAAAAATTATCGATTCCAATCCTGCCATGTGCGCGATGTTAGGATATACGCGCGAGGAACTCATCGGACGGTCGCCAGCTGTATCAACCTTTCCGGAAGACTTCGCTGATTCTTCACTACGCCACAAACAACTTCTGTCAGGCGAAATTGATCACTATATAGATGAACGGCGATACATACGCAAGAATGGGGAAGTGTTTTGGGCGTTGGTTTCCATGAGTATGGTTCGGGATTCAAATGGCGAGCCTATTTACATGGTTGGCGTAATAAGTGATATTGATAAGCAAAAGAAATCAGCCGAGAATCTGCGCGAGTCCGAAGCGCGATTTCGAGCGATGTTTGAAAACTCGGGAATTGGAATTACGCTTGTTGGTTTAGACAGGAAAGTACTGGCTGTTAATGACAGTCTTGCCAGAATTGCGGGGAGAACAAGTGAGGAGTTGGTAAATACAAGCGGTGCAATGATTAGCCACCCGGATGATGTAAATGTTGGTGCTGAAAATTATTTCAAATTAGTTTCGGGTGAGCTGAATTCATATCAGGTAGAACGCCGCTACATCCGCAAGGACAATAAACCTTATTGGGTCAAGCAGACCATTTCTGCGGTACGTGATCCGGAAGGCAAAATCATGTATTTGGTTGTCATGGTGGAGGATATCGATAGCCAGAAAAATGACCAGGAAAATCTACGCAAATCGGAAGCCAGATTTAAAGCCATGTTTGACAATACTTCTGTTGGGGTTGCTATTATGTCTCTGGAAAGAAGAGTTTTGGATCTCAACCATGCAGCAGAAATGATTATTGGACGGACAAAAGAAGAGCTTAAGGATTTGGATCCGGCCGTATTATCGCATCCGGATGATGTGACTGTTGGACAACAGGAATTTGTAGAAATGATTTCAGGGAAGCGATCCGGATTTTCCATGGAAAAGCGCTATATACTCAAAGACAATCAATTTATTTGGGCACGGGTGACCTATTCGAGTGTTGTTGACGCCAGTGGTTTGCCACAATACCTGATTGGAATCATTGAAGATATCACGGAAGAAAAATTAACCAGAGAAAAGCTAGCTCGCCAGGAAGCCGATTACCGCCAAATGCTTGAAAACCGGATTACCGAGCGAACAGAAGAATTAAACAAAGCAAATGAATTACTACAAAAAAAGGCAGCACAGGAAGCAGTTGTGGCTGAACGAACACGCTTAGCTCGGGATTTACATGATGCTGTTACGCAAACTTTATTCTCTGCAACGCTAATTGCAGATGTGTTACCAGATATCTGGGATTTGAATCAAAATGAAGGCTATAAGCGTCTGGAAGAATTAAGACAACTGACCCGGGGCGCTCTGGCGGAAATGCGCACTTTGTTAGTGGAATTAAGGCCGAATGCATTGGTAGATGTTGCCTTACCTGTCTTGTTACGCCAATTGACCGAGGCAATGATTGGACGAGCAAGGATTAAAATCTCGTTAAATATTGAAGGAGATCAAAAATTACCTCCGGAGGTACAGGTTGGATTGTATCGAATCACACAGGAAGCATTGAATAACATCGGTAAACATGCCAGAGCCAGTCAGGCATTAGTAAATTTGCGCCTGGAGAATCCGGTGCGGCTTACGATTGAAGATGATGGAGTAGGGTTTGACCCGGGTTTGGTAACAGCAGACCATCTGGGTTTGAAAATTATGCGCGAAAGGGCAGAATCCATAGGCGCAAAGTTTAGCATTTACAGCGAACCCGGAGAGGGAACGCAAATTACATTTATCTGGCAACCAGAAAAAGAATAGAGAGTGGTGAAATAATGGAAGAAAATAAAATTCGTGTCATGATTGTTGACGATCACGCTGTCGTACGTTCCGGTTTGAGTGCATTTTTGTCAGTCGCACCTGAAATGGAAATGATTGCAGATGCAGAAAATGGCGAACAGGCTGTCGTACGCGCTCGCATCCTTAAACCTGATGTGATTTTGATGGACCTGATCATGCCGGTCATGGATGGTGTGACAGCCATCCAAACGATCAAAAAAGAGAATCCGGTTATTCAAATTATTGCACTGACCAGTTTCCAGGAAGATGAACTGGTGCAAAATGCTTTGAAAGCCGGGGCTGTTGGTTACCTGATGAAAAATGTATCTGCGCGTGAACTTACTGCCGCCATCAAAGCTGCCAAAGCCGGGAAAATGACTCTTTCACCGGAAGCCGCACAATCTCTGGTGCGTGTGGCGCAACATGTGACTGAGGTTGACACTCTGACAGACAGAGAAAAAGATGTGTTAAAACAAATGGTTGAAGGCTTAAATAATGCAGAAATTGCAGAAAAATTATCCATCAGCCTTTCGACTGTAAAATTTCATATCAGCAATATATTAATGAAACTGGAAGTAGATAATCGGGTTGCTGCGGTAACACTGGCAATTCATAAGAAGTTAGTCTAAAGAAAAACGACAAAAGTGAAAATCGGGTATTTTCTATTTAATGCCTGATCAAGACATGTTGCCAGTGGTATCAAATATTCCATAAACAAAAATCAATAATAAATTGGGTTAGGAAAAAATTTTCTTAACCCAATTTTTTTCCAATCTTGTCTTTGCTTCAAGTAAAAAAACTATACCTTTGGCCAGGTTCTCACCAAACGACGGATGGGTACATGTTCTTTTTTGCAGGCGTAGACTTATGCCAATAGGAATTACGTATGAAACATGTCTTAATTGCAGACGATCATTTTGGCTTATGTCAGGCCATGAAATTGCTTTTTGAAAAGCGCATGCCTGGTTGCAGTGTGACAATCAGTCATGCTTTGGATGAAACGATTGATATCCTTCACGAGAATGAACCGGATGTGTTGGTGATTGATTCTGATTTACCCGGGCTGGAAACTGAAGATAAAATCAATCTTTTAAGAAAGCATTTTCCTCACGGATTAATTGTTTTTTCCAGCACAAAACCCGAAACCAGCGCGATCGTGAATGAGGAAGAGAATATTCTTTTCTTTGATAAAAGCTCCCCCTCTGAATTTTTGTTGCAGCTTTTACCAAAAGAATAATGATTTATTTAATTGGTAAAAATTAGGCAGGATTCCGTAAAAGCCGCATGCCATTTAATGTTACTAGAATGGAAATACCCATATCTGCTACAACAGCCATCCACATTGTACTCAGACCCAGTGTTGCTAAAAACATAAATATCGCTTTAATCCCGATTGCAAAGGCAATATTAAACCGGATGGTGTTCATGGCCGTGCGGCTCAGATTTAAAGCAAATGGCAGTTGTGCCAGGTCGGCTTGCATGAGGGTAATATCTGCTGTTTCCATCGCCTGAGCGCTGCTGTTAGTGCCACGAACGGCAATTCCGATATCCGCAAGTGCCAACGCGGGGGCGTCATTGATCCCATCCCCAACCATCACAATTGTTCCGTACTTGCGTTGCAGGTCTTCCACAGCTGTTAGTTTATCCTGCGGTAGTAAGCCGGGACGAAAATCTGTCAGACCAACCGCTTCAGCTATTTGTCTTGCTGCTTCCGGTTGATCACCGGTGAGCATGACAAATTGTTTAATGCCCATTTGTTTAAGATCAGCAATTGCCTTACGACTGGACTCACGCGGGGTATCAATGGCGAGCAGGCTGCCCTGCAATTTCCCATCAACCGCAATATGGATCTGACTGCTGCCATCTTTTTCAATATCTTTCAGTTCATCGCAATCTTCCTGGCTATGTTGGACACCATTATCAATCCAGCGATGTGAACCTATCTGCACCAAGCGTCCATCCACTTCACCGGATACACCCATTCCCGGGTTGACTGTGACTTGTGTTGCGGCGGAATACCGGTCTGAAACACCCAGTTTGCTCGCAGCCTGTGCGACTGCCTGGGCGAGCGGATGCTGACTGCGTCGCTCAACCGCATGCGCCAGGGCAACCAAATCAGAACAATCCTGGCAGTCACCGCTTACATCTAAAAAGTCTTTGTGATCCTTACCGCGGGCAGCAACCACCAGGGGCGTGCCTTCTGTCAGAGTACCGGTTTTGTCAAATGCAAAAACCGTGGCTTTACTTAAGGTTTCCATGTGTAAGCCACCCTTGAACAGAACACCGTGGCGGGCAGCATTGCTTATGGCAGAAATGATGCTGACAGGAGTGGAGATCACAAGTGCACAAGGGCAGGAAATCACCAGTAATGTTAAACCACGGTAAAACCAGCCGGTACCGCCTTCTACCGGATTAAGGAAGGGCTGATAAAAAAATAAAGGCGGAATAATGGCAACAAGACTAGCCAATACTACAACCAGCGGCGTATACCAGCGCGCAAATTGATCGATGAAGCGCTGTGCAGGTGC
>CAZPIM010000040.1:6750-12065 GCA_964586385.1 uncultured Anaerolineaceae bacterium | reverse complement strand
TTTACATTAATCTCATGAACAGAACCGTTATTTTCTATCAATCGTGTGGCAGTCTGTGGGACGATATCCAGCAGGCTTTCAATGGAAGCATGTGCCTTTTCGGAAGTAAAACCTTCCAAAGCTTCCCCCAGAGCGAATAATACCATGACCATTCCGGCTTCCGTATAAGCGCCGATGATAAAAGCACCGATCGCAGCGATACTCATCAGGAAATTGATGTCAATATTGTGATTTATGCGCAGGTTTTGCCAGGCGCTGCGTGCCACAGGTAAACCTGCTGACAGAATGGCAGCGGAAGACAGCCAATTGACCCAAACATGTTCCTGACCAAGCAGTTCGTTCAGAATTAAACCAGGTAGAATTAGCAAGACACCTAATAAAGCGAAACGGGTTTCGTAGCGTTTCCATAAAAACCGAAAGAAATTGCTGCTATGTTGGCTGGTTTGTTTTTGGTTTGCCTCCGGGGTGACGATATCATGTCCCAAAGCCCTTACACGCTCACCAATTAAAGCCATTGGGGTTTCGCCAACAACCGTCAATTTTCTTGTGGCGAAATTTAACTCACTGATTTGCACACCGGGTAATTTTTGTACCCCGCTAGCTACTTTTTTGGCGCAATCCGGACAATCCAAACCACTAATTTCAAATACCTGTACTTTTTCGGTCACGTTTCATTCCTCAAAGATGATGTTGGAGATAGTCTACACCTTCAAGTCTGGTTGAGAGTCAAGAGGGAAAAAATGTTTTTGTACAACCAAAGAAGGATAGAGAGGATGAAAATAATAATTGTGAGAAAGATTTCCTGAAATTCCCAATACAGAAAGTTTTGATCAATGGATTAATGGACCAATCGTATACTTATATTTCAAAAAATGCTGACTTGAGAATTAATTCCGTTTGCCTTTACCCATTTCTTCCAACATTAAGAAAAGGCGAACAAAAATAAAGGCATTTTCCCCCTGGACCATTAATAGAAACCCCTCCTCGTTTGTATAAAATTGAGGAACGGTACTTTGATCTGCATGCATGATGCAATCTTCTTCCAATGTAGCTAATTGTTTCAATGCAAGTCCAATTTTCTCATCCTGACTGACAATCAGGATATGAAACCTGTCATCCTGCTGCCAGATGTGGGTATGCTGACCACGTAAAGATTGAAGTAATTCTCTGCCCTGAGAGGTAGTCAGCACACATCCGGATTGGGCTAATAGCCATTCAAAGGTGTCGTTGTCCGGTTGGCTAAGAGGATTGTTACAAACCCGTTCCAGAAACTCATTTAAAGTGTCTCCCCAAAGATTGGCATGATTTTGAGCTTCCCGCAGATCCTGTAAAAACAGACCCAATTCGTGCTGCAACACCAGCGATTGAGTCATTTGGCGTTCCAGCTCGAAATATCGGCGTTGGGCAATGTGCAAGACAGTATCATCTCTTAATTGCCCCGATTTCCAATCCACCAATAGACTGTGAATATCTGCCAGGGAAAAACCCAAACGTTGCGCACGCTGGATGAAGCGCAAAGTTGATTCAGCTGCCGGAGCATAAAGGCGGTATCCGGCATCGCTGCGTTCTTTCGGTTGTATCAACCCCTGTTCTTCATAATATCTAATAGCAGAGGGTCGTAACCCGACTTTTTTTGCCAGTTGTCCGATGGTAAGCAGGTTGGTCATGGATTTATTATACATGAAGGTCCTTTGGATTTAGTTGGCGGTAAAGAATAATGTAAAGGTGTTTACAACGGAATCCATATTCGTTATAAAACTTAAAAAAAAGCTCTTTACCATAGTAATGTGTCTATGAAAGCGATTAATACCCATCCCCCTAACCCCCTTCCCAAATTCGGAAAGGGGGCAAAATTTCATTTTGGGATTTTTGAGCCGGAATTATGCTCAAAAATCCCAATAAAACAATTTCCCCGCCCTTAAGGGCGGGGACTAAAGGGGTGGGTGCTATTATTTTTCAATTAATCATGAGAGATTGCAGACTCTTTTTAATGGCACAGTGCCAAAAAATAAGCCAACCAAATCATTCGTTCTGGTTGACTTATTCGTTTTGCAAGTTAATTTGATTTACATTTCGACGATTGGTACACCAGTAAATCTGGAAATCGCACGCAATTCAGGAACCACGTCGCCATAAGTCAGGACAACATGATGTTCCCAGCCATTATCCAGCATATTCCGGACGACCTGTTCTGCGGGTTGATTGACTGTCTTCACCCAGGCACCAGCCCGGCGCAGACTGACTTTCTTCTCCAGAACTTCGATTCCGATGGCTAGAATTCTGAATTGTCCGCGGTGGTAGCCGAAGCGCACCAGTGTGGCACGCCCTGGTTTCAATGTGAATTGAACTTCACGACCTTCTTCACCGTAACGAATCTCTTTTTGGTCACTTGCAAGGCTTGGAGCACCGCCATAATGCCATAAAGCCAGCGCAGAAGTTTCATCTTCCCAGGCACTGATATCAGCAAAGAATGGTTTGCCCTCCCCGAGCCCGCGCAAAACACCCATGGTGATGGCGGCATTGACATCACCTTCCGGGGCAAGTAAGTAGCCCTCATCTAACAGCCAGCCCAGCCCAGGCCAAATTCCACCCGGGTCATCAAGACCCATTATTTCAGGCCAGTCTTTAATGGCGAAAAGATTTTTACCGCTTTTCTCCAGAACAGCAGTTAATGCACCATAATAATGTTCAATCGAATCAACTGATTCTGGCGGTAATTTTCCGCCTTCAATGCGTGGAAAAACCTTTGTTGGGGCAGTCCGTTTGGCACCACTTTGTAAACTTAATACCACCTCACTTAAAGGTATATGATCAATTCCCACGCCAAACGTGCGCCGGATGAGCAATTCATCGAATACACAGGGATAGAAACCCGGTGCCCGAAATCCGATCAATCCCAAACGGGTACGTTTCATCGCAGCCAGTGTTAAAGCTGCACGAATATAAGCACGCAACTCGGCTTGCACGCGGGTATCAGTCACCGATCCATGAATGGCTTTGTGGGGAATATTCATTTCATTCAGGGTAAAAGTCGAAAGATTGGCGCCGCACAAGCTATTGATCGATATTTGTTTGTTGATGTCCGGTTCAGGTAATGAATGAATAATGACAGGTACACCCAGTCGTTCGGCAATGATTAATGGCCATTCGCCGTCCGGGAAAGTTCCAATTTGAATGATGATCACATCCGGGCGATTCTGACTTTGGAAATCATCCAGTGCATTTTCTAATTGTTCTGTTTCAAGCACCAATTCCTGTGGACCGCAAATGGACCAATATTTTTTCAGCCACAAACGTGTTTCTTCCAGATTCTTTTCAGCGACGGATACATCAAACCAGGGAACACCGACAGAAATGATGCCGACAGTTGCAATTTTTTGATCTTTTTTCATATTATTCCTTTATCTTTGAGGTTAATGTCTATAACAAATCACGCCAATCACAAACGCAAAGTTTGTGTTTTGGCAATAAATGCAGTGGTTTCTTCCAGTGTGGGGAGACCTTTCCTGCCGCCCAATTTTGTACATTTTAAAGCGGCTACAGCACTGGCAAATTTCAGACGGAAGGCCGGGCGCCACTGTTCCTGTAAACAGGCAAACAGATAAGCGCCATGAAAAGTATCTCCGGCACCGGTTGTGTCTACAACTTCAACCAGGAAGGAAGGCTGGTGCATGTGATATTTTCGATCCCAAAACCAACATCCGTTCTCGCCATCTGTAATCACAACCTGTTGTGGTTGATATTTTTCCAATAATTTTGTTCCGGCAGACAAAGGATCATCTTCTCCGGTAACTTGTTGGGCAAATTTCCTCGCAACCACCATGTTATCAACCAGGGTGAGCAGCTCTTCCAATCCTTCCCACATTGATTCCCCTGCACCCCCGTCAAAAGAAACGATAACCCCGTTTTCATGGGCAATTCTGGCTGCTTTCAGTGCGGCGGGAGCATAAAATCCATCCAGGTGTAATGCGCGTGCAGAGGTGATCCATTCTGCCTGCACTTCATCCGGTTCCAACTCTGCGGCACTGCTTTTCTGAAACAAAATGGAGCGCTTCCCGCTTTCCTGTTCTACCAAAACAACAGAAGCAGATGATACGCCTTCGGTACGCATTGGACAATTGGATATGTCAATACCATACTGTCTTAATTCGGCCATAATCTGCTTGCCGGTTTGATCCGGCGCAAATGGGCCCAGATAGGCACACCGGGCGCCTAACCGCGAGAGGGTTACCAGTGCAGTCGCAACCGGTCCGCCTCCTTGCATATCCAAAGCAGGTATCGGGAAACAATCATTCGATTGTGGTAAACGCGGTGTCAAAGCCAGGATATCTTGCGTAGCAATTCCTAATCCAAGCACATCAATTTTTTTCATATCAGGCTCCCTTGAAATACTGCTTCAGAATCCCTTCTTTTTTATCAATTCGCAGTGCTTTAATTATATCCTCCACCCATTCTCCAAAGCTATGTTCAATAGGCTCCATTACGGAATTCGGCAATGCCCATAATTCCTGCTTAAAGGTTCCCCAGGCAGTCCAGCGGGCTTTATAAAATTGTTGTGCCAGTGTCATAGCTTCTGATTGATCAATTTGCTCACCTTCTGCACCCTGGGTGGACACAACCAGGCGTTTTTGCATTTCTTCCCGCAAGCCTGTTGGAAAATTGGGGTGGTCAAAGACGATATTCTGAATTTGTGTTGCCAGGTGGACTTCTATGACTCCTGTTTGAGGAAGTTTCTTTAAATCTGCCATCGTCAGGGTTGAAGCACCGTGTTGAACGACACCAGACCATTTATACGTTCTGGCTTGTTTACTCAAATTTGCAATCAGGTCGAAATTCACATTCATCCGCCCGGTACTGCCATCCTGCAGGACAACGCCACCATGGGCAGTGCCGGTTTGCGCGCTGATTTTATCCAAACTGGAAACTTCGGCTGGCAAAAATTTATCAAGCAATTGCTTATAAATGACCAGATCTTCAACCGAGGTGTCACGTCCGCCAATTTCACCCACTTCTCCGCCTAAAACCAGGTGAATTCCATTCGGCTGAATCTTGCGCAGCTCAGTAATGAGATGAGCGGTTACCTCGGCGTTTGGTTGATGAAAAGCAGATAGATCAACGGGATTTTTTACAATTAAATGCGAACCGTCAATATCGATCTGATAAAAACCACAGGCAATCACCTCGCAGGCGCGTTCTAGGATTGCGGGAACATCTTCTCTGGATTCGATGGCGAAATGGTCTCCCTGCAAAAAAACGGGACCTCGATACCCCTCACGACAAGCGGCTGCTAAAATCATAGCTGCATATTCGGCATA
>CAZPIM010000040.1:5212-6650 GCA_964586385.1 uncultured Anaerolineaceae bacterium | reverse complement strand
GGGTGAGACGGTCGAATGATTCCACATTCATCAAGCACTTAACCTTTCGCTTTTCCAGTCATGTTTTGAGTATTTGGAAATTGCGTCCTCATTTAAAATAAATCCCATACCGGGTAGATCCGGTAAACCGATGGTTCCATCCATATCGATATGGAAAGGTTTCGCAAGCATGAAATCACGCGATTCCACTGTCCAGGCTGGCGGATCCACCGGGAATTCAAACCAGGGGCAGTTTGGTACGGATGCTGCTAACTGAAGATTTGCTCCAAGCCCAATTCCATTCGACCAGGTATGCGGAATAAACTTCTTGAATGACATTTCCGCCAAACTGGCCACTTTACGTAACTGGAAAATCCCTTCCGAAAAAGCTGCGTCCGCCTGAATGATGTCATAACAATCCATATCAACCAGTGTTTTGTATTCGTGTAACCCGATATTCAATTCGCCCCCGGCAATGGGGATATCGACTTCCGAGCATAATCGTGCTAATTGTTTGGTGTTGTATCGCGGCAGGGGCTCTTCCAGCCAGAGGACGTTCAGTTTCTCCATGGCACGGGCAATCGTCAGAGCATCTTCGTAGGACCATGCGCCAATGGGTTTCGGCGATGGCATGACGTGCGCTTGATTGGCATCCACCATCAAATCGATTTCATTCCCAAAAACTTTGCGAACATGCTCTACCAGTTCGATATCTTCTTTAATCGTCGGTCGTCGTAATCGCAGTTTAAAGGCTTTCATTCCCTGGCTTCGTAACAAATGAATGCGCTCGACTTGTTCTTCCTTTGCAGGCACTTCAGCCAGGCTTGCATATACTTTCATGCGATCCTGAAAACCTCCCCACAGCCGGTAAACCGGTTGATTGGTGGACTTACCAATAATATCCCAGATCGCCATTTCAAAGGCCCAGGGGTAACTGCCGTCTCTGGCGGCAACGCGCAAATATGGGCTGATTTGCTCGACCCGGAAAGGATCTTTACCTAACACATAAGGTGTGACTAAATCGGAAAACGTATAAATTCCCAACATCCCCACTTCCGGTCCAGCGCCAATGCCGGTGATGCCTTCATCCGTGTGAATACGAATCAAGGTGCAATTGGTAGTGGTGAATACACGGCCGGGAGCCCAGGCGGGGCGTAATGGAGCGGGTAACGGAAATTCCAGTAAACTACATTCGATTTGTACAATTTTCATATTTTCCTCTTGATTAGATGATTTGGAGCATCGCTTTTAAAATATGCTGCGATCCTTCCTGAATATGTTCTTTAAGGTAACGTGTGGCATTGATGGCATCACCGGCACGGATATACTCCAATAACGGTTGATGCCGATCTGCAAATCCGGTGATGGTGGGGTAATAGTTACTAACGTTGTAAATGACCATCGTGATCTGATTGGACATCTGCTCCCAAATCTGGATGGTGCGTTTCAAACCAGAAAG
>CAZPIM010000040.1:3390-5112 GCA_964586385.1 uncultured Anaerolineaceae bacterium | reverse complement strand
AGATTGTTATAAACCTGGTCTGAAAGTGAAACAGGTGTTTGAATGGGGATCAGAAATTTGCTCCATTCTTCGGAGATTGATTTTCGGTTCATGACTTAATCCTTTCCAAAAAACCAAAAAAAATTACACTATGACCTTATATCGTCCCGGGGTTTCCACCCATAAGCGGATAAAATCGGGACTGCCAGACAGGTCGCCCTGCACGAGCGGGGTGTTTTGCCCATCCGGTCCGGTTGCGAGCGAATACAAGCGATTACCGCCCATTTTTTTAATGGAAATCCAACGTGGAGTCGGCACATCCTGAATGATGAGCGACTGATCTTGATCCTGCCAGGTGAAAAGACTACCATCGTACAGTTTAAAAACTCCATTTGCACCGTTATAGACCTGTAATCGCAGATCCTGGTTTGCGACCTTGATATTTGGATTATCACAAGCAAGTAAGGTGTCCGGGTTGCCTTCCAAAAGGGGGATAATCGCTCCTGCTTTTGCAAAAACAGGAATCTCCCCCAGGCCAGCTTTCACAATATGATTGCAACCACCCTGCAAAGGCTCTCCGCTCCAGAAATCACACCAATTCCCTGCGGGTAAATATACTTGCCAGTTGTTGGTATGGCCAAAGTAAACAGGAGCAACCAAAAGATCTGCACCAAACATATATTCATATTCCAGCATTGGATTCCAAATTCCGGGATCATTGGGAAAGGCAAACGACATGGCTCGCATCAGCGGTATACCGGTTTGGCTGGCGATCTGGGCGTATGTAAAGATATAGGGGAAAAGATTTAAATGGATATGAGAATAAAAATTGTACGACTCCAGAGTCTTTACTGAAAAATCCCAGGGTTCACGGCAACCTAAACCATGTAATTGCATGATTGGCGAGAAAGCACCAAATGCAATCCAGCGGTTAAATGTCTCCTCGGTTGGTTGACCGAAATAGCCACCTATATCACTTGCCCAGCAGGAGAAACCGGAAAGGCCGGCATTTTGACCGGCTAAAATGACACTTGCAAGGCCGGTTGCCGGACCGAAGTCTGAGCTTTGGTCGCCTGCCCAAATAGCACAATAGCGTTGAGATCCATCCCATGCAGAACGTGCCAACAAAACACCTTGCGTGTGTTTCTGCATGGCCTGGTAAGTAGCCTGGTTATAAAGGAGCGGAAAAAGATTGTGGAGTTCGTGTCCACTGCGCCCATCATAAAAGATGGCGTCGTCTGGTACTTGTTCTCCGAAATCGGTTTTAAAACCATCCACTCCCATTTGCACCAGGCGTTCAATTTGCTCCTGCCACCAGGCAACTGCTTTTGGATTTGTAAAGTCAAAACAGGTACCCATAAAGCCGGGGCTGTTGCCCAGGCGATGGACATACGGATCCCCATTTTTATCTTTAATCAGAAAACCGTTTCGCGCACAGAACGCATAAATGGCAGTATCTGGATTTCTCTTGACCATCCAGGGTGAGATCCAAATTACCACACGATATCCCAAACTATGTGCTTCTGCCAGCATTGTGTCGGGATCCGGATATTTTTCATTAAAGAGAAAATCATTTAAATCAGATTCCCAGGCAGCATCAATTAACTTGACCGTATTGGCAAGTTTCAGGTGGCGGGGTAAACGCATATCCTCCAGACTTAATTTCTGATCATCGGTTGTCCAATCGCGGCTTTTCCAGGGACCAAAAATCCAGGCTGGTGGTTGGTAGAGAGGCAGACCAAT
>CAZPIM010000040.1:1480-3290 GCA_964586385.1 uncultured Anaerolineaceae bacterium | reverse complement strand
GGTTGGGCAATGAAATCAATGGCCAGGGCTTCTATCGTCGTGGACTGACTGTCCAGGCAGGCAGTCAAAAGACCGTCAGATACGTGTAATGTGCATTGGGTTGTGATATCGGGATATTTCTGACTGGTTAATTGAAGTTTAAAACCATTCTCCTCAGATTGTACTTCTGTGACTTCCAGATCTGCCCAACGACGCTGAATGCGCGCATGAATGGAGAACCACTCAAAAGCGGATCGTGTTTCACCAGTGTTTTCAATACGACACAGAAATGGACTAGGAGAAAGTTTGAAGGTGCAGGATGGTGAAAAGTATTGGGAAAAAGCTTGTGATGTGGGTTTATTCAGCATGGGAGTTCCTTGGGAATTGTTTGGTATACAGTATACCGTATACCAACTATCATATAAGGAATTAATAGCCAAGTCAAGTGGCTATTTGTGCTTTTGCAGTCCTTTTATCTTTTAAGATAAAAGCAATAGTCCTAATTTGTTACCTCGGAAACAAGATCACTTAACCTGAATACTTGAAATTCCAGATTTTCGTACATTAATTGGAAAATTACAGGATGCGAAGATATGAATTCATCCAATGCGGGCTGAATGCCATACTCCTGGTTTCTATTGCGAACAACTACGCTCACGTCGAGTTCATGCATTCGTGCCATTGTATCGCCATTTGGAGGAGGGATCATCATAGCCACGGATTTTCTTTCTGTAAAAAGAGCCATTACACGAGGTTTAAAAAACAGTATAACGTCTTCAGAATTCGTTTCCGACCGAATAAATTCAAATAAATCCTGTGTTTCATTTTTTTCTATATTACTCAAGGGTCTGGGAAAGACTTCCGAATAGGTATGAGCATAAAAAGCAACTACCCCTATGAGCAGAAAAACAGGAATGGTTTTCCGCAGCCAATCCAATTTTGCTAAACTCACAATATGAACCATTCCTTCGACAATGTAAAGGAAATAGATTGGAATGATAGGTATGAGCAATCTCCAGGATTGGTAGGAAGGCCAAATCAACATAAGGAAGAGATACATGAAAAAAAATAAATCGAAACTTGAAAACCCCCTGCGTATGTGGCGTGAAAACCCAAGTGCGAATCCAAAAACCATGATAAAGAAAACGGTGGATTGAAAAACATTGTTTTCCAAAGAGAAAATTTTAAGAAAGATATCGTAGTAATAACCAATCGATTGTAAAATAACTGAAAACATCTCAAAAAACGTTTTTGGTAATTGATCAAAATATGATTCTGTTTGTGGTATTAAAAATCCTTGCACAAAAATCAATATCAGGGGAACAAATATGCTGACGATGATTGACGTGGTAATTTTCCTGTTCTTTAAAATTGAATAAATAAGAGCAACAGGTAAAAGGATCAGACCAACTGATCGGGTTCCATAAGCAAGATAAATGAATATCCCGGTCAGAATGTGTTCTAAAAGATTAATTGGTTTTTGGGTATCCTGACAAAGCAGATTGTTGATTCGATTCAAAGCAACATAACAAAATAAAAGGAATGGAATATCGGAATTAATACTTTCCATCGTCAGAAAAAAATTCACATATAGACCGATACAAATCAGAATTAGCATTTTCCAAATCATAGGGAACTCTTTTGGAATGATTTTTAAATTAAGATAAATCAAAAAGCCAATAAAAAAGAGAATCCCCGGAAGTTTTAATATTTGAAGATTTATTCCCCAGATGGCGATGAACGGCGAAAGAATCAGAGGAAAAACGGGTGGATATACTGGAGGACCAATAATCGCCATATCCGGGTTATAGACGTATCCTGTTTGCGCATA
>CAZPIM010000040.1:0-1380 GCA_964586385.1 uncultured Anaerolineaceae bacterium | reverse complement strand
AAAGCTTAAATATTCTTAGATAAGAAACTTTTTTTAAGAAGGTAATAAACAGAATATAAGTGGATATAAAAAAGCAAACCAATACGAACAGAATCAGAACCCAACGGCTAAGAGAAAATCCTAAAGCAAATTGGTTCTCAATTTCAGACGGTTCGATAATCAACAAAATAAAGGAAACTAGTTCACAGAATATTGTGTAGATGATGAAAAGATTAAATCGATTTGTTTTCATACTTTACCTATAAATAATTATGCTGCAATGATTGAAAAAAACAGAAAAATTTAAAGATTGATTTTATCGTGTTTCTGCAATTTAAAGAAAGCAAAGCTTTCCTAAGTTGTTCCTAAATTTCTATTTTCGGAATGAGCAATTTGAATCCAAAACAAAAATCGATTCCATTTCCAGTGTCTGGTCTATAATAAATTCAAATTCAGATTGGTAAATCGCCGGGAAAGTAATCATGTCCTCAAAAAAACGAATTCTCCTGTTCTTGGTTCTGTTTGACCTGGTCCTATTTGCATTAATTGGCAGCTATCTCCTTACTCCGGATGGCGAGTACACCCTTGATGACACCATTCGTGCAGGATTGCCGGGAAAGTTTGTTGAATTGGAAGATGGTGTAGTGCACTACGAACTTTTGGGTCCTGAAGAGGGGGAACTGGTGGTGTTGGTGCATGGTTTTTCTGTACCTTATTATGTTTGGGATCCGACTGTCAATGCTTTGGTGAGTGCCGGCTACCAGGTCCTGCGTTACGACTTGTATGGACGTGGATATTCCGACCGTCCTAAGGTGGATTACGATCTTGAACTGTTTGTGCGCCAGCTTAGCCAATTAACCGAAGTTGTCACATTGAATAAACCATTCCACCTGGTCGGCCTTTCCATGGGTGGACCAATCACTGCGGCTTATTCCAGCCAATACAGCCAGCATGTCCTCTCCTTAAGTCTTTTTGCACCTGAGGTTCTGCCGGTAAGTACCGGTTCCATTTTCCCGATGAGCGTTCCTCTTCTAGGAGAATGGATAATGAAAGTCTACATGGTTCCGGTATTTCTACCGCAATCCCAGTCCGATGATTTTTATAACCCGGAAATTGCGCCGGATTGGGAAACCCGTTATCGAGAGCAGTTGAATTATAAAGGTTTTCGGCAGGCGATTCTCTCCACCATCCGCAATCTGCCAAATATGAATGCCTTACAAGAGTATGAACGGATAGGCGAAAGTGGTCTTCCGGTATTTGTAGTGTGGGGAGAGGAAGACAAGAGTGTTTCCTATGATGCAATTTTGCAGGCACTGCAAGCCATGCCCCAGGCAGAATACCTGCAAGTGACCGAGGCAGGGCATCTGGTGCATTATGAAAAAGCTGAAATCGTTAATAAAC
>CAZPIM010000039.1:24848-26286 GCA_964586385.1 uncultured Anaerolineaceae bacterium | reverse complement strand
ATGAGGCTGGTATTCTTACCTTGATTGATGGTGCTCATGCGCCCGGGCAGATTCCCTTGAATTTGAAGAATCTGGATGCGGATTTTTATACAGGTAACTGTCATAAATGGATGCTGTCACCGAAAGGTGCAGGCTTTTTGCACGCACATCCACGATCACAACACCTCATCGAGCCACTCATCGTGAGTTGGGGGATGCACATAGACCCCGCATTATCCAGTGGTTCAAAATTTGTTGATATGTTGACCTGGACCGGAACCCATGACCCGGCTGCTTATCTCTCCGTTCCGGCTGCGATTCAGTTTATTCAGACTAATAACTGGACCGATAAGAGCAGAAACTGCCACGAGGAACTAGCCAAATTTCTTCCTGTTTTTTCTTCAATCACAGGAAAAGGTGTTCTGTATCAATCCGATCAACAATTTAGGCAAATGGCATCGATTGAATTACCCCAACTCATCGATTCCAAAGAATTAAAAAACGCTTTATATGACGATTTTCAGATCGAGATTCCAGTTATCAAGTGGAATCAATGTCATTTTTTGCGGATTTCTTACCAGGTCTACAATGAAATAAGTGATCTGGAAAAACTATACGCAGTGTTAAAAGATCTCATTCCAAGATTTCAAACAAAAAAAACCAAACCAATAAAAATTTACCAACTTTAATTTTCTTCTAATTGCCCGGCTATTTCTTCCCACATTTCCAGGCTGGATTGCAGTTGTCTTCTTGTTCGCTCATAGTCCTCAGCAATTTTCAAAATTAAATTGCCATCAGTCGGTGGATTCTGTAATTTTTCCTCCAAATTTTTTTGTTCATTTTCCAAACTGGAAATTTCTAATTCGCAGGATTTTAATTTTTGCTCCAACCGCAGTCGCTCATTCTTAGAAAATCCGGTTTTTATAGTAGAAGTGAGCTCTTTTAAGGTTTTTTCTGAATTTTTTCTTTCTGGTGTTTCAGATTTCGCCAGGTTTTCTCGCTGTAAATACTCTTTATAATCGCTATAAGACCCTTCAAAAACAACGAGCCGGGAGTTATGGGCATCAACTTCCCAAATTTGTGTAGCCAATGCATCAATTAAAAAGCGATCATGTGAAACAAGTAAAATCGTCCCATCAAAGTCCGATAACATCGTCTGCAAAATTTCTTGTGAGGGTAGATCCAGGTGGTTGGTTGGTTCATCCAGCAAGAGCAAATTTGCTCCCTGAAGACCAAGAATGGCAAGCGCTAATCGCCCTCTCTCTCCACCTGAAAGAAGTGCTACGGTTTTAAATACATCTTCCCCTCGAAACAGGAATTTTGCCAGGTAGTCACGAATTTCAGCCGGACGTAATTGAGGATTATTCCGTTCTATTTCTTCCATTAAAGTATTTGTAAGAAAAAGGGCTTCGTGCGCTTGTGCAAAATATCCGATAGATAAACCAGATCCTAATTCAAC
>CAZPIM010000039.1:17770-24748 GCA_964586385.1 uncultured Anaerolineaceae bacterium | reverse complement strand
GGCGGGGTTATTCTGGCTTCATCCAGCATTCGTTCCAGGCGTGTGCGACGACCTTTCGCCTGACGCGTATTTTGCCCGGCGATATTGCGCCGAATATACCCTTCCTCTTTTTCTATGAATGCCTGTTGCGTTTCATATTCAGCCAACTTGCGCGTATATCGTTCTTCGCGTTGAAGCAAGTATGACGTGTAGTTGCCTTTATATGTCTCAAGGTCGGGTGTCATCTCCCATATACTTCCAACCACCTGGTCCAAGAAATACCGGTCATGAGAGACGATTAAAACGGCACCTTTCCAGTCTTTTAAATACGATTCAAGCCATTCAACTGCCTGGATGTCCAAATGATTGGTAGGTTCATCCAATAATAATAAATCGGGTTCCTCCAGGAGCAATTTCGCTAATAGTGCCCTTGTTCTTTGTCCCCCTGAGAGTTGTCGTATTGGCCGTTCCATATCGGTACGCGAAAACCCTAAGCCAGTCAGTGTTTGTTGGATGCGCATTTCATATTGGTATCCACCTGCAAATTCAAATTCCGTCTGCAATTTGCCATAATCTGCAACCAGTTGACCTGATCGGGCAGAATCAGCTACCATTTGTTGTTCGAGTTCATGTAGTTGTTTTTGGGTATTAATCAGTTCGTAAAATACCTCCTGACAAGCTTCCAGGAGTGTATGATCGGACTGAAATTTTGCCTGCTGAGGTAGGTATCCAATACTGGTTCCTCTTGTCTGATGAACATTTCCTTCAGAAGCAGATTCTTCACCAATCAAGATCCGCAATAAAGTCGTCTTTCCTACCCCATTTGGTCCAACCAACCCAATTTTGGCTGTATTTTCAATCGTAAAAGAGATCCCGCTGAAAATATCCACCGGACCATAGCTTTTTGAAAGATTTGAAACGGATGCTATTGCCATTCCTGCCTGATTTAACCGCGCAAAGTATACCATAGCCCGGATTGAAAAACCTCGACCAGATGATCACGCCGTTGAATTTCGGTAAAATTGTGCATTCGGATGAATTCGAGTAAAATAAAATTTCATGGTTTTTGGTTGAAAGAATGTGGGTATGCCTGAATTAACACGCGAACAATTGGAAGATCGACTGATTGCGTTACATCGAGCCAGCATTGAGTTGGTTCAGGATATTTCCATAGAATCACTTTTAGAACGCATCGCCATCCTGGCCTGTGAACAGTCTGGTGCCCGCTATGCCGCCCTGGGGGTCAATAACAATAAAGGTGAATTAGAAAAATTCATCCCGATCGGAATGACAGAAGCTGAGATTGAAAAGATGAGTCATCCACCTGTTGGGCGAGGTTTAATCGGCGCATTAAGGTTATCAAAAGAAAGTATTCGCCTGCCGGATTTAAATAAAGACCCGCGTCGCAGTGGTTTTCCGGATGGACATCCGGAAATGACGTCCTTTTTAGGTGTTCCAATTTATATTGGCGACAACATTCTGGGTCAGATTTATCTCACCAACAAAGTAGATGAAGGTCAGTTTTCTTCTGATGATCAAATATTAATTGAAATGCTGGCAGCTTACGCAGCAGTCGCAATATCCAATGCACGTATGTATCGCGGATTGATCCAGAGAGAGCGTGTAATTACACGTCGAAATGAAAACCTGGCTTTGTTGAATGAATTGGCTTCCACAATGGCTACTTCCTCAGACCAAACTGTAGTTCTTGAGAAAGCACTCAACCAGCTCATGGATTACTTGCGACTGGAGGTTGGTGAATTTTTCTTAATGCAGGAAGATCGTCGCAGTTTAAAAATGGTTTTACATCGCGGTGACACAGTTGACCAAATCTGGCGAAACAAAACTTTCAATCTGGGTGAAGGGTTTATTGGTGTGACAGCTAAAGATGGCGTACCAAGATTACTGGATCTCCCCATCGAGGATGAAGACCTGGAATTGGATAATGCAATCAAAGAAAAAGGATTCCGCCAATTAGCCTTACTGCCTTTACTGGGCAGGCAAGGTGTATTGGGCGTTTTGAGTGTAGGTACTATTCACCCACAACCTTTGGATGAACTTGAAATGCAATTCCTGGCAGCTATTAGTTCCTGGGTCGGAACAGCCATAGAAAACATGCAGCTCAATTTACAAGGTCGCCGATTAGCCATTTTGGAAGAACGTGAACGAATCGGAATGGATCTACATGATGGGATTATCCAGTCCATTTACGCAGTCGGGTTAACACTTGAGCACGCAAGACTACTCATAAATGAAGATAAGGACGCAGCCCGTCACCGCATTGAACAATCCATCGGTGACCTTAACAGCGCTATTCGTGATATCCGCTCTTATATTCTGGATCTTCGCCCCAGGCAATTGCATGATGAAAGTTTGATGAACGGGATTCAACGCTTAACAACTGAATTAAGGGCGAATACATTGTTGGAAATTGCGCTTCAGGGGCCGGTGGATGGATTTCCAAGTCTCGAACAGGCAAACGCATTGGCACTATTCCATATTTGCCAGGAAGCGTTGGCAAATATTGCAAAACATGCCCGCGCCAGAACTGTTCAGGTCACATTATGGAAAACACCTCAGCGGGCTTTGCTTGAAGTAAGCGACGATGGCCGCGGATTTGATTTTGAAAACCAAAGACTTAGTATTGGTCATGGTTTGGCAAACATGCAAACCCGGGCTCGCAATGTCAGTGGCGATGTTGAATTAACTTCGGAAATCGGAGTAGGAACGACCATTTTAGCCTGGGTTCCTTACGAAAATAATGACCAACAAAAGTCCTGAAGTTCGCGCGCGTGAGGTGCAGCATATGTTTAATCGTATCGCGCCGCGATATGATTTGATGAATCGGCTGATGACATTTGGCATGGATGTGCGATTAAGAAAAATTGTTATCCGGAAAACTGCATTGCCGATTAACGGATCATTGCTGGATCTGGCTTCCGGAACAGGTGATTTAGCCAAAGAAGCACATCACCAATTTCCCGGAAGAAAAATTATTGCTGCAGATTTTTCCATAAACATGATGCAAGCGGGTCAAAAACGACAAGGAAAAAGATTGGATTTTTCGGCTGCTGATGCATTAAATATCCCTTTCAGTGATGAAAGTTTTGACGCGGTCGTTTCAGGTTTTTTACTTCGTAATGTTGTGGATTTGAATCTTGCACTTAAAGAACAATGGCGCGTATTAAAACATGGCGGGATTTTCGTTTCTTTGGATACAACGCAACCACCCAGGAACATATTAAGTCCATTTATCCATTTTTACACTCACCAAATTATTCCTTTTTTAGGACAAATCCTATCAGGAGATCGTGAAGCCTATGTGTATTTGCCAACTTCAACCGATCATTTCCTTTCTGCGGAAGAACTAAAAACGCAACTGCAGGAAAATGGTTTTAAGGACATTGGTTTTAACAGACACATGTTCGGCACTGTAGCAATTCATTGGGCAAGAAAAAATTGAAAAGAAGCTTCCTGGTCTTTCATGATT
This sequence comes from uncultured Anaerolineaceae bacterium, assembly GCA_964586385.1. Taxonomy (GTDB): domain Bacteria; phylum Chloroflexota; class Anaerolineae; order Anaerolineales; family Anaerolineaceae; genus UBA6170. The sequence goes on along the minus strand of CAZPIM010000039.1, from coordinate 21,279 downwards.
CAATAAAACCCGGGACGGAATTAGGTAATGGCAGATAATTACTCAGACAAAGCAGCGCTGCGAGGTGAACCCTCTTATGTTTGGAGAGCAGGGCAGGATAGACGCTTGAATATGATTCGCGAAGCTGCAGGCGATCGGATAAAAGGTGTGATTTTTGAAAATGGTCTGGGGTTGGGGGCATATCTAGCACGCTTGGCAAGTGATGCACAACAGGCAATTGGTCTGGACGTTGAGTTGGAACGAACCATCCATGCCCATCAAAATGTACAACAGGTTGTGTGTGGCGTTGGGGAAAAATTACCATTTCCAAGTAATTACTTTGATCTGATTCTGAGCAATGAAGTCCTCGAACATGTCCATGACGATTACCAGGTCATCAATGAAATGGTACGGACTTTGAAACCCGGAGGGCGGATTGTGCTCTTCTGCCCAAATCGTGGTTATCCATTTGAGACACACGGCATTTATTGGCGGGGAAGGTATAAATTTGGCAATATCCCTCTGGTCAATTATTTGCCTCGCAAGGTACGCAATAAATTAGCACCACATGTTCAAATTTATACCCGTAGGGACTTGAATAAAAGATTTGACGGTCTACCGGTAAAATTCATTAAACAGGCAACTGTTTTTGGGGCATACGATAATGTAATTGCACGTTCCCCGGGATTTGGCAAATTTCTGCGTTCTTTCCTTCAACAACTTGAAAAAACACCATTGCAGCGGTTCGGGCTGTCACATTTTTGGGTAATCGAAAAGATCCAATAGTTTTGGACATTTTCAAGTCTTTTAAAGTGAACCTTTAAACCTATTTGTCCAGTCTGAAATCGTAAATTCCGTTTTCGTATGGATACACTTTCCCGCAGGCTTCGCATGTAATAACCGGTTTCGTGTCAATCAAGCCATTGCCGCAAGCAGGGCATTTAAAGAACAAACCTTCTTTGCCTTGCGTTCGACTTCCGAATGCGCGATTCCGAACAAAAACACTTGGGCTCAGTTGCCAGGCATCACCTGTCAGCTGGGCAAGACTATCCATTAAAACCAGTAGTTTTAAGGGGAAAAACCGTTTAAAAAATGACATGCGGAAATGTGAAACGGTTAATTGTCTTTCAACAGCAAATTGACTGTTTTGCAACCAGGAAGCCACTGTAGTGGGATGAAAATCAAAATTCAGAGCGGCAAATTCGATCGGTTCCGGAGAAAATGGATTCCATTGTTGTTTACGAAATAAATAGCGGAAAATCGCTTTGAGATTATGCTTGTTGGCATATTCAAGGATGAATATTGCATTTTCTTTCATCACATTGCGAACCTGATTCAGAGCCAATGCGGGCTCTGACATATGATGAAGAGTGCGGATCATGGTTGCGCCATCAAAAATTCCGTTTTGAAACGGTAAACGGTAAACATCAGCCGCAATATACATCAAACGCTCAGATTGACCGAGTCTTTGCTGAGCCTGTTCCAATTGCGTCCGTGAATAATCCAGAAGCACAACTTTTTTAAACCCAAGATAACGCAAAGTATTTCGACCGGCACCAGCGCCAAGCTCCAATAACAGATTGCCTTCTTTTGGTAAGAGCCGTTTTATTGCCACGCCTTCAGCGGCATCCTCATACGCTCTGTCTCCCCGTTCCCAAAAAGAGGTCTGATAGTCTGAGCCTTCGTAATTACATACTGGTGGGTTTTCAGCCATAAATCCTTCGCGTCAATGCAAGTTTATCTTTCGCAAACAAGTATAAAAAATGTCCAGGTAGGGTTCCCGGCGGCACCCGAAAGTACCTCCTTACCGCTGCTTCCTCTCGGACCTGACGGGGTTCGAAGGTTTCCGCCGCGCCGGCCCCACCCGGACGCCTAAAGGATACCCCATCGTGCATTTCCCGTCAATATTTTAAGCGGGGAAGAACGGTATAATTTATTCAATCCTTTCTCTTGAGGTGACCATGAAAAAACTTAAACGCGGTATTTCCACCATTGTTACCCATTCAAACAAAAATCACGAAATCCCAAACCCACATATCAGCCCAATTTATCAAACATCTGCATTTCGATTTGATGACGCCCAAAGCGGGGCAGCTGCGTTTTCCGGTGAAAAAGCTGATTATATTTATACGCGTATGGATAACCCAAATCATCGTCAGGTTGTTGAAAAAATCTCAGCACTTGAATGCATGGATGTAGAAGCTCTGGCAGAGGGCTACCTCTTTTCATCCGGGATGGCAGCTATTAACGCAGCGATTCTTGCGAAAGCAAAATCCGGTGAGACCATCATCGTGCAAAAAAATATTTACGGGTCAACCTTTAGCTTGTTGAATTTAATGCAGGAACGGTTTCAAATTCAGGTTGTTTGGGTCAATGATGGCAACCCTGAGGAGTGGGAAAAATGCTTTTCTGAACACCCACACGCCCGTTTGGCATATGCAGAAACACCCTCCAACCCGAATCTCAGCATTATTGATTTACAAAAAGTCGCAGAAATTGCTCACCAAAATGATGCCTGGTTGCTGGTTGATAATACATTTGCCAGTCCTTATTGTCAGCGACCGTTTAATTTGGGCGCAGATATTATCATCCATTCGACAACGAAATATTTTTCCGGTCATGGAGTCATCATCGGTGGTATCGCCCTTAGCCCACATTTGGATTGGGTCAAAAACGCCCTTTATAATAATGTGAAATTGTATGGCGCTACACCTTCTCCTTTCGACTCATGGTTGACCGAAATCGGACTTAAAACCTTTGAGCTACGCATGCAACGACATTGTGAAAACGCCATGACCATTGCGACCTGGTTACAACACCAGCCCAAAGTCTCCTCTGTTTTTTACCCCGGATTAAGCAGTCACCCTGGTTATGAAATTGCCAAACAACAAATGTTTGCTTTTGGAGGCATGTTAGCGTTTGAACTAAAAGCCGGTTATCAGGCAGGCATCCGATTGATGGATTGTTTAAAATTAATATCGATTGTCCCAACCCTGGGTAACGTAGATTCTCTCGTGCAACACCCTGCCAGCATGAGCCATGTCAATGTCCCGAAAGAGGATAGAGAAAAAGCAGGAGTCACGGATGGATTGATCCGGTTCTCAGTAGGCATTGAAAATGTAGAAGATTTAATAGAAGATTTGGATCAAGCCATTTCAAAATCGAATTGAATTTTATTGCGCAGCAGGAACAGCATACCAATCAAAACCATAATCGATGGTAGTTTGATAAATTTCAAGAAAATCTTTTTGAATTAAACCGGAGAGGGCGAAAACTTTTCCGTTATAAAAATAGTACACCGTCTCGAATTGCCAATTTTCATCCGTTGTATTCCATTTTAGATATTTTCCCCCGGTTTCCAGAGTCTGTTCATTTGTGATCAGTTTTTCACCAAAATCGCCAGCGAAAATCGATTTGTTAGCCTGATAGATTTTTTCAGCAATCGCACTCCGGTCAGAATCTGTATCCGCATAAAAAATGATATGTTGAAAATAGGCCTGGTTATCCGGAGCATAAAAATAATCAATGAC
>CAZPIM010000039.1:6806-17670 GCA_964586385.1 uncultured Anaerolineaceae bacterium | reverse complement strand
ATTTCGCGATGAATTTCCTCGTATCCAGGGAAACCGGTGAAAAAGTTAATCTCCCTTGCGTCCAGAAATTGGTCGAATGCATTTGGTCCTATTGGATAACCCGTATTTGTCACAGTAATATAGATTGCACCTTCACCACCCGGCTCACTTATAAAAACGGATCCGTAATCACTTATCTCAAGATTCCAACCTTCCGGGACAGAAAGCTGGAAAGAACCGCCAGGGTAGATGAACACATCTGAAGTTTGACCGGTTTGATCCGTTGCCGAATCCGGAACCGTTGTGACATAAGGTTGAGTCGGAATTTTTCTAAGTAATGGTGATGTTGTGGGCTTGCTTGTTGAAAGCGGATCTTTTGTCGTTTTCGACTGGCACGAGGTCACCCAACCAATACACAAAAGCATTATTGAGAGATAAATGATTTTTTTCTTCACGAATCGCACACTCCCGCTCAAATTTAATACTCATTCTAACAATAACCTTATTCCGAAACAATTCAATTTATTTTCGATTTATAATCATATTGCATCTTTGTTATGAGGGAAAAATGAAATCATCCGGATCATCAAAAAACACAACCATTACAACGATTTTGATTATCGTCATCTTGCTTGGTTTATTTGTCGCCATCGGCTATTTTTCCGGACTTGCCTATTTCATTGGTCTCACTCCCTGTAATCCACCTTCCTGGGTCATCGTAGATGGTGTCGCAACACAAAAAGTATTTGCTTTTTATGATGATAATCAGAACGGTATTTATGAAGAAGACTCTGAAAGAGCATTACCAAATATATCGATAAAGTTGTTAGAAGAATCTGCAATGACAAATGAAAAAGGTTCCACCACAATCTTCGTATATAAAGAAGGATGTGCTTGTAAATGCTCAAAAGGTGAAACACTTTCTGTAATCGTACCGGAAGGGTGGCAAACCACCACGCCAACACAATATAAATTAACCGGTAAAGAAGATACGATCTTTTTGGGGTTTTTTAAATAGTATTTATTCTTCGCTATTATTCAGATAATCAATTCAAAATGAAGGTAACTATGCAAAATAAAATATCGACTCCCGGCGCATTATTGGATGATTCAGGTAATTTATTGCAAGTAGGTTGGTCCCCGCAACCATTACTGGACTCAAATCTTGAAAAAGCTAATTTTTATCAAATGAAATTTCTACAATCCTTAAGGTTAAAACGATGGGATTATTACGGCATTACAACCCCAACCCATTTCTTCTCGTTCACCATTTCGGATATTGGATATTTGGGAATGATTTTTGCATATGTGATTGATTTCAACAAAAAAACTCATCATGAAGAAACCATTGCGCTACCTTTTGCAAGTGGGGTACAAATCGCCAGGAACAGCACCGAGGGCATCACCCGCTATGCCAATAACAAGGTTTCGCTTGTGTTCAATAAATTATCAGAGCAGAGAGTCTTATCCGTTTCATGGAAAAATTTCGAAAACAACCAGGACCTTAATGCGGAAATTACCATCAGTGAAAAACCCGAACACGAATCGATGAATCTTGTAATCCCGATCGAAACAAAGCGTTTTTATTTCAACCGGAAAATTAATTGCATGCCTGCTTCCGGATGGGTCGAATATTTAGGTCAAAAGCATGCAATTAAACCAGAAAACTGCCTTGCCAACCTGGATTGGGGAAGGGGAGTCTGGTCATACGAATCGTTTTGGGTTTGGGCATCTTCTTCCGGATTCCTGTCGGATGGTAGACATATCGGTCTGAATATGGGTTATGGTTTCGGTGATACTTCCAAAGCAACAGAAAATGCATTTATTCTCAGTGACAGAATTCAAAAACTTGGAGAGATCAAATTCCATTATGATTCCAGGAACTTTATGTCACCCTGGAAAATGATTTCGGAGGATGAAAGATTGAATCTTACTTTCACACCATTTTTTGAACGGGTTGCCAAAACAGATTTGAAAGTCCTCAATTCCGAAGTCCATCAAATGTTTGGAAAATATAGCGGTTCACTGGTGTCTGATGATGGTGAAAAAATCAACATTGATAACCTAATTGGTTTTGCAGAAGAACACCATGCGCGCTGGTGATTTTCGAAAATAAATTTTAGGTGTTGCAACCTTTTAAATTCTCCTGCGTATATGGATTAAGTACAAAAATTTCAGGAGAATTAAAATGAATAAAAAGTTCGTAGTTCTGGTTTTGTTTGCTGTTATCGCAATTTCATCTCTGGCTTGCAGTGTCAGTGGCGTTAATTTCGATATTAATTTGGATTCTGTCAAAGGCTCTGGAAAAGTGATTGAAGAATTCCGCACCCTTTCTGATGTCACTGCTGTAAATCTTGCATCCATCGGAAGTTTAACAATCGTTTATGGTGACAAAGAGGAAATCGCCATTAAAGCAGACGATAATTTGATGTCTTACATCACCACAGATGTGGAAAATGGCGTATTGACGATTGGAATTAAAAACGCTATCAATATCGTACCTCTTGAAAAAATCGAATATGTATTAACAGTCACACAACCGTTGACTCAATTAAAAGTTTCCGGATTGGGTAATATCTTTGCTGAAAAAATTGATACAAAAGATTTTGAGGTTGTTGTTTCAGGATCCGGAGATATTTCTGTAAAAGATTTACAGGCAGATGAAGTGAACGCGGTGATTAGTGGATTAGGGTCAATTTCACTCGATAATGGAAAAATCAAATCGCAAAATGTCACCATCAGTGGATCCGGTACCTATCAGGCAAAAGATGTTGAAAGTGAAACAGCTTCTGTTAGAGTAAGCGGATTAGGCAACGCTTCCGTTTGGGTGACTGAAGAGATCGATGCGACCATTTCCGGGTCCGGAGATATTGAATACTATGGCGATCCGCAAGTTTCTAAGGAAGTTAGTGGATTGGGACGATTACTCTCTAAAGGCGCTCATTAATTCAGGAGTACAGGATGATCAATCGAATCTTACGCGCTATTAAATTGGATAGGACTCTTTTCTCAGAAGTTGCACATAATGAAGGCTTGCTTGGTGAAAGTCTTATCATCGTCTTACTCGTCGCAGTAGTTTCCGGCATCGGAACCATGGTAAATGCCAGTCAACCAATCTTCGCATTGACAACAGAGGTGATTAACAGTGTTTTGTTTGGGTGGTTGCTTTGGTCTGTGGTTGCTTATTTTGTCGGGACTGCTTTCTTTGGCGGTAAGAGTAGTATCAATGAAATGTTACGTACAATTGGATATGCCAATGCGCCGAGATTATTGGGTTTGTTTACCTTCATTCCTTGTATTGGATGGCTTTTTGCTCTATTAGGTGGCATTTTAAGTTTGATTGCAGGCATCATCGCAATTCGTGAATCAATGCAATTTGAGACGGACAAGGCAGTTGTTACAGCGATTATAGGTTTTATTCTCTACATTATGGGAAGTGCCGCAATACGTATCATATTCTCAGGATTAAGCCTTCCCTTTCAATCCCTCATAAATTAGAGAACTAAAAGCAAAATTTAACATTTCGTTGGAATATTAAAAAAAGACTGAATATAATCTGTTCAGTCTTTTTCTTTATTGCGTAATGTTCATCATCCCAGTTCTTCAAACAAAACAACATCTTTTGCAAGATCCAGAATACATACACTGGGTGTTTGTTTCATTAAGCCACCTGTCGCCCCGGGATTTATAAGTCTGGTCTTGCCACTTAATCTGCTTGACCGGATATGAGTGTGACCAAAAAAAATATAATCGTACGTCTGCGTTTCAATCATCTTATCCAACATGTCAGGAAGGTGACTATGGGTCATTCCAACCCTTTTCCCAAATAATTCAGTCTCAACCTGATAACCACTCTGATTTTTCGGATTACTCGCTTTCAGAAATTGATGCATTTCCCCAGTTAAGAAATCACCATTCCCAAATGAAAGGGCGATTTGAAACTCGCAGAACCATTGAATACTTGCAAGTGAAGTGACATCGCCACAATGAAACACTTGATGTATTTCATGTTTCCGGAAAATTAACAAAGCCTTTGTGATCCGGTCAATTTGGTCATGGGTATCGGAAATTATTCCAATCTTCATTTCTCTTCCATTTCTTGCCAGGAACTAATTATACAAAAAATACATGACTAATTGCAGCAGCTGAGTAACTATTTCTGCGATGTATCGTCATTTTTACAGCATTTTTTGTACGTATCACATAAATTTTGACAATGTAATTTATATTGCGTTAATTTCGGTAAAATTAGTACGATTTTAATATTGTATTAATCTTACCTGAAAGATATAATTTGTCGTATTCTCTCATTCTATTTTAATGAAAGGAGAAAAACAACTCAAAGATAAAAAAATAAAAAATCCAATAAATTTTTACCGATTATGATCAAATGAAAGAGGAGAGTCTTATGTCAATTAAGACAACAAAATTACTGGTTCTAATTTCAGTACTTATCCTGGCAGTTGCAGTAATAACAGCCTGTACACCGGCACCTGCAGCAACGGAAGCCCCGGTTGTGGTCCCCACCCAGACCTGCCCGGAAGCGGCTCCTTGCCCGGAAATTCCCGAGACAGTAGCAGCACCATTCGAAGAAATCTGGAAAGCTTCACCCCATGCAGATGATACTGCCGAAGCATTCCGCCATTGGGATGAAGAAAATCCTGCTGAAGTACCTGCTGATTGTGCAACATGCCACAGCTCAACCGGGTTTCAGGATTTTGTGGGCGCCGATGGATCCGCAGCCTTTGTTACAGACGCGAATGCTCCCATTGGTTCCGTTGTAACCTGCGTGACTTGTCATAATGAAGCAACCTTAGCGCTTAGTAGCGTAAAATTCCCATCCGGTGTTGAATTGACCGGATTAGGTGGAGAAGCTACTTGTATGACCTGTCATCAGGGGCGTGCTTCCATGGTTCAGGTTGATGAAGCGATTGCCAAAGTTGCTGTAGCGGATGAAGACACAATCTCAGCTGACCTTGGATTTATCAATATCCATTACTATGCAGCAGCTGTCAGCCGATATGGCACTGAAGTCAAGGGTGGTTATGAATATGCCGGGAACACCTATGATACATTATTCGAACATGTTGAAGGTGTTCAAACCTGCACAGAGTGCCATAATTCCCACTCACTGGAAGTAAAAATTGATACCTGCAAGAATTGCCATGAAGTAGAGACTGTTGAAGATTTACGAGCTGTTCGTGAACCATCTTCAATGGGAGACTATGATGGTGATGGAGATATTGCAGAAGGCGTTTATGATGAATTGGAAGGCTTGAAAGCGTTAACTTTAACTGCTATTCAAGCATACGCATCCGAAGTATCTGGTGCTCCAATCCTTTACTCTGCCGATGCATATCCTTATTTCTTTGCAGATGCGAATGCTAACGGGACGATTGATGAAGGTGAAGGCAAGTATGTATCCTGGACACCAAGATTACTAAAAGCTGCCTATAACTTCCAAACCGTTAACAAAGATCCAGGTGGATTTGCCCATGGTGGCAAATATCTGGTTCAATTGCTTCACGATTCCATTGCGAATCTCAATGAAAAATTAGCTACCCCTGTTGATCTCTCCACTGCAGCACGTGATGATGCCGGTCACTTTGCCAGCAATACGGAAGCTTGGAGACATTGGGATGCTGAGGGCGAAGTACCTGGCACTTGTGCAAAATGCCATAATGGCGAAGGACTTCCCCAATTCATTAAGAATGGCACAAACATCGCAATGGAACCCACCAGTGGTCTGTTTTGTACAACCTGCCACAATGCTGCAGAATGGCCTGCGCTCTATGCTTTAGAGACAGTCACCTTCCCCAGCGGAGCAAAACTAGGTTTTGCTGATGCTCCAAATGCAAATCTGTGTTTGAACTGCCATCAGGGTCGTGAATCAACCGTAAGTGTTGACAAAGCGATTGGCACTCTAACAGCAGATGAAACCAGTGAAAATCTGCGTTTCCGCAACGTCCACTATTTTGCTGCCGGTGCCACTTTGTTTGGTACGGAAGCAAAAGGTGTTTACGAGTATGCTGGCAAAACTTATGAAGGCGTCAATACACATGCAGTTGGTTTTACCACCTGTGTCAATTGTCATGATCCCCACGGGTTATCCGTAAAAACTGCTGCTTGCAGTGGTTGCCACACAACACCCGATCCCACAGCTATCCGTATGACTTCTGTTGCGGATTATGATGCTGATGGCGATGCAACAGAAGGTATTGCAGGCGAAATTGAAACGCTTGGTCAATTACTCTATGAAGCTATCGTCGCCAAATCAACAGCTGGCGGAGCACCTCTGGTTTATGATTCACATGCATACCCATATTGGTTTGCTGATGCCGATGCCAACGGTGTTGTAGATGAAGGCGAAGAAGGTTATGCTGCCTGGACTCCACGTCTATTGAAAGCTGCTTACAACTATCAATATGTCCAAAAAGATCCTGGCGCGTATGCCCATAATGGTACATATATTATGCAAGTACTATATGATTCCATTCAGGATGTCGGTGGTTCTGTAACCGGTCTGGTTCGCCCATAATTTCGTTTTCGAAAAGCCCCATGTATTTTCATGGGGCTTTTTTCATTTGTAAGAGTAAAATATTAAAAATGGTTCCTGCCTGGAGATTGGAGCAATAATGATGAAGAAATCAAGGAATTGGTTTAAGAAATTATTTTTCCCTCCTGATGATGCAAATACTGCCATTCGCCTTTTACCATACGGAATTATTATTCTATTGCTATTTGCTGTCGCAATTGGGGGTGCTAAAGCCTGGGAATATACCAATACGACCACGTTTTGTGGAACTGCCTGTCATACCATGCCGCCACAATATGTGACCCATCAACTTTCCGATCATGCACGAGTCACTTGTGAAGATTGTCATCTTGGCAGAGCTGAACTGGGAACACAAATCATACGCAAAATTCAATATTCTTATCAAACAGGCTCTGCCACAGTCTTGAATAATTATGAACTCCCTATCTTTGCCAAAAATATGCGTCCAGCCAGAGATGTTTGTGAAACCTGCCATTATCCATTAACTTTTTCGAGTGACAAACTCGTCGAATTAAAAGAATATGGGGAAGACATCAACAATACCCCAAAAACAACGTTTCTTGTTTTAAAAACAGGCGGTGGAACCAGCAGAGAAGGCTTGGGCTTTGGCATCCACTGGCACATTGAAAATCCTGTTTCTTTCTATGCGGTTGACGAAGAAAAACAAGAAATTCCTTATATCCGGGTTGAAAATGCCGATGGAAGCATTAAAGAATACATTGACATTGAGTCAGATTTTGATATCAACCAATTAGATGAATCAAAACTGGAACCCATGGATTGTATGTCCTGTCACAATCGCGCAGCACATGCCATCGAAAACCCAGTGGATGCGATTAATGGGATGATCGCAAGAGGTGAAATCTCGACTGATATTCCTTTTATTCGCAATCAAGCCGGTACTGTGCTAAGAGGAACTTACACGACAATGGAAGAAGCCAGGGAAGGGATTTTCCATATTTTAGCTAATTATCAAAAAAACTTCCCACAGGAATATATTGACTACCAGGACCAAATTGAAGATGTAGCCGAAAAGCTGTGGCAATATTATCAGAACGCAGTCTTTGTGGATCAGAAAATGGATTGGACCACACATCCGGATAACAGCCAACACACCGATTCGCCGGGTTGTTTTCGCTGCCATGACGGAACGCACATGACCGTGGAAAATGAAGCAGTTCGATTAGAATGCAATTTATGTCATTCCATACCCGTCATCTCCGGTCCGGAAGACTTTGTCACAAATATTGAGGTCAGCAGAGGCACTGAGCCTGAATCGCATAAAAACACAAATTGGATCAGTCTGCATCATGAAGTGTTTGATGAAACCTGCAGTTCGTGCCATACTGTGGAAGATCCGGGCGGTACCAGCAACACATCGTTTTGCAGCAATTCCGGCTGTCATGGCGAAAATTGGGAATTTGTTGGTTTTAATGCTCCAAAATTGCGAGAAGTTCTCAGCACAATGTTGCCAACACCTACACCAGAATCTGCATTGCCATTGAAACCGGAAGAAATTGAGTCGTTTTCCCAAATCTCCAGTCTATTTTCTAAGTGTAAGGATTGTCATGCTACCGGTGGAATGAAAGGTGTAAACCTGACTTCCTATGAAGATATTATGAAGGGCGGAGATGATGGCGCTATTGTAATTCCAGGCAATGCTAACGGGAGTCGCTTAATTTTAGTTCAATCCGGTTCGCAACCTCATTTTGCACAATTCACCCCTCAGGAACAGGAATTGATCATCAGCTGGATCAATAAAGGTGCAAAAGAATAAAAATATATTTGCAATGGTATGTAATCGCACGATAAGGAATTCTTATCGTGCGATTTTTAAATCAAATAAATATGATTTTAATCAGTAAAAGCTTCTTACAAATATTAAAAAATTCACAGAATTTTTTAATGTATAATTAACAATCGAATTTGGGACGATTTTGGTCACAATTCGCCTATTTACAACAAAGCTTTCAAATAATGTGTTAATTAAAAGGAGAATAATATTAATGACGAGATCGCTTTCTACCGCTAATTGGCGAAAGCCAGGTCTCCTGCTTGTTTTTCTTTTGAGTATTGGTTTCTTTTTTATGGCTTCTGAGCCAATCAAAGTTCAAGCAGAGACAATACAATCTCCCTTACCTCAAACCGGTGGCATTCCAAATGCAGAATGTCTGGCCTGCCATGCACAGGCAACGGAACCCGTATTTCTTCAAAGTGGTGAACCATTATTTTTGCGTATCGATGTTCCAATGTTTGGCAACTCGGTACATGGTCGTAATAGCGTCACCTGTGTGACTTGCCATAGTAACATCACCGGTTTTCCACATCCGGATGTCACGACTCCCACGATTCACGACTATCGGCTGGGTTATGTCGGTGTATGTGCAGCCTGTCATGCAGAACAAGTAAACGCGACGCAAGACAGCATTCATGGCATGCTATTACAGGAAGGAAATCAATTTGCTCCTTCTTGTGCAGATTGTCATGATCCGCATACACAACCGCTCGTCGAAGAAGTAGATAAATCTGAATTTGCTCAGGTTTGTGCTCAATGCCATAATGGAATTTACGAAGAGTACGCACTCAGCGTTCACGGGGAAGCATTATTGGAAGGCAACGAAGATGTTCCCGGTTGTATCGATTGCCATGGTGTACATTCCATCAGCGACCCAACAACCGCAGAATTTCGCAACAGTTCCGTCTATATGTGCGCAGATTGTCATACAGATGAAACAAAAATGGCAAAATATGAATTGTCGACCAACGTATTAACTTCTTATGTAGCAGATTTTCATGGCACAACGGTTTCACTTTTTGAAAAGACAGAACCAGGACAAAAATCGAATACGGCCGTATGTTATGACTGCCATGGCATCCACAATATCTTAAGTGTGGATGACCCGCAAAAAGGTCTGGCAGTTAAAGAAAACATGTTGGCTGCCTGCCAAAATTGCCACCCGGATGCAACCACAAACTTCCCATCATCCTGGTTAAGTCATTACATGCCAGATAAAAACACATATCCATTGGTTTATTATGTAGATTTATTCTATCGAATTTTAATTCCGACTGTTTTAGGAGGTATGGCTATTTTTATTGCAGCCGATGTGTATCGCCGAATACGGTTTGCAAGGCGTAAATTAGTTCCTGTCGAAGCAATTTCTACAAACGTTGAAGAGGAGGAATCGAAATGAGCACCGAAAAGAAAACCTACGTCCGTTTTGGAGTTGCCCGAAGAATTGAACATTTCATTTTGATTCTTTCATTTACAACACTCGGTTTAACTGGCCTCATCCAAAAATACGCCTTGAATGATATTTCCTTATGGTTGGTCAGTGCAATGGGTGGCATCACCATGGTGCGCATCATTCACCGAATCGCTGCAACCGTATTTGTTTTGGAAGGTGTTTATCATCTGGTCCATCTTGGCTACCTGCTTTATGTTCAGAAAAAAGAAGCCTCGATGGTTCCCACGATTAAAGATGCAAAAGACGCTTTACAAACATTTTTATTCAATCTCGGAATCGCAAAAGAAGCGCCTAAAATGCCGCGTTACAACTTTTCAGAAAAAGTTGAATACCTTGCCATGGTTTGGGGTTTCATTGCCATGGGATTGACTGGATTTATGCTTTGGAATCCGATTGCTACCACAAAAATATTACCAGGTGTGGTCATTCCTGCTGCGAAAGCAGCCCATGGATTGGAAGCTGTTTTGGCAGTCCTGGCGATCTTACTCTGGCATTTCTATAATGTTCATGTAAAACATTGGAACTGGGCAATGATCCGTGGGACGATGACCCGCCACCAAATGGAAGAGGAACATGGCGAGGAATTGGAACAGATTGAAGCTGGTAAGCCGGAAGTTGAAGTGGATGACAAATCCTTCAAGAAACGAATGGGAATTTATATGCCCATCTCCATGATACTTTCTGTTGCTTTGGTTGCTGCGGTCATTTATTTCATCACCTTTGAAGAATCAGCGATAACCACCATTAATCCGGTCTATGCGGATGTCGAAGTGTATGTTCCACAGACACCGACTCCGTTCCCAACTGCGACACCAACTCCAACTCCGGATCCCGAACTCGAGAACACCTGGGAAGGTGGCATCAGTCAAATTTTCACGACGAAGTGTAGTTTATGTCATGGTGAAAATGGCGGCTTCTCGGTTAAAACTTACGAGTCATTACTCCAGGGAGGAGATAGTGGTCTGGCGCTCGTTCCGGGAAATCCGGAAGAAAGTAGAATTTTATCGATTGCTGCGCCAGGCAAAGATCACCCCGGGCAATTCTCAGCCGATGAGATTACCAAAATCTTCCTTTGGATTGA
>CAZPIM010000039.1:0-6706 GCA_964586385.1 uncultured Anaerolineaceae bacterium | reverse complement strand
TTTCCTTACAACATCTGGCGCAAAAAGAGTTTTGTTACATCGCGGAATTTAAAATATTGTTCGCGGTGAATGAAATGACCTGCACCAGAAAAATGAACAACCTGAGATTTCTTCCAGGATTTTGAAACAATTTCTGCAACCTCAGGAGACACAATACCTCCCAGACTTTGCTCAGAAACCAGTAGCAAGCCTGGAATCTTTAATTGAGAAATCGCATCCTTCCATTGAAATGGTGAATCAAACAATCGATGGCTCGTATGAGGACTAACCATCATTTTCCCCTTTGCCCATTGCATGGTCTCGTTTTCTGACCAGGTCGGATTTCGTTGCTGGCAAATTTCAATTAGCTCGATTAGGGTTTTGCTTTTATAGTCTTTAAGCATGTCCAAATAATTTCTGGCTGCTAATGCCCTTTCTTCTGAATCAATTTGTTCCATCCGCCAGGGAGGATCTTCCAAAACAATTCCACTGATTAAAGAAGGATGTGTACGTGCAAATTCTGCTGTAACATTTGCACCTAAAGAATGCCCGATGATGACTGGTTTGGTAAGATTGAGTGATTTTATCAGCCAAAAAACGTCATCCGCCATTTCATCAATGCCGTAACCGGTTTCCGGTTTATCTGACATACCGTGGCCGCGCAAATCCATCATCACCACATCATAGGATGGTTCAATAAAAACCGGGAAACGCCCCCAACCCAAGCTATATTCTGCCAGTCCATGTATTAAGATAACAGGTGGTTTTTCACCGCCGGTCCGGTAATAATTGATTCGCAATCCTTTTGAAACTATATGCCCATAAAGTAATCGCGCCATATCGCTTTTCCTTCTAATAGGATTATTAATCTTCTTACAAAAACAATTACAAGCAAATTACCAATTTATTATTCCGGAAAAAATGGCCGGTGAATATCAATACTTAAAGGCAGGGTTGTAACGTCGCGATTCACGATCATCCCATCCTGATACAGAAAATAAAAATGTAATGGTGATGCATGCGCAAGAACCGGTGGGAGGAAGAAATGAATATTATCCACCACATCCGGATGGGAAAAAGCAAATTGGATCGGATGCCATGCCAAATGCCCTTCTCCATTTTCTTTGATTTTCCAGGAATTTACTTCCGCAGAAAAAATATATAGCCCACCTGGATTAATTTCAAAGCCTTCCCAGGTAAGAATTCCGCCAAATCGTACAGATTCAGGCACTATCCCGGTTTCTTCTCCAATTTCCCGCAACATCGATTGATATGGAGTTTCTCCTGGTTCGATATGCCCGCCGACACCATTCCACATGCCTTTATTAGGTGCTTTATTGCGGTGAAGCAACAATACCTTTTCATTATTCGTTATAAAACCGACTGTAAATAATAACGGAGGTAAATTAATCATATGTTACGAGTATATCGGAAAATTCCACCTATAGAAAAAAACCACTATGGTTTTCAACCACAGTGGAAGTTTTTTATCTAATTATGTTGAGCTACATATGTATCCCAGTTTTTTTACCAATCATTCACTTTGCGAGACCGCAATTTCCTTATTTCCCGTTTCCAGGCATCATCTTTATTTTCATTGTCGTCAAATTCTCCAAAGTGATGTTTGTTTTTTGGATTTGCCTTTTTTTCAGGCTCTTTCTTATCCCCATTTGAATTTTTACTAAAAGAAGTGCGTTGATAAATTTCGAGGATGATGGGATTGAGGGTAACAATAGCCAACAATTCGTGGCAGCGAGGGCATACGGTATTTTGTCCAACCTGGACTGTATCCTGAAATTGGATATCAAGTCCACAAGCCGGACATATTCCAAAAGACATGATAAGAACTCCTACTCCTTGTAAATAGTGATATGGAAAAATTCTAAAAACTAACTGTGTAAAAAGAGTAACCATAAAATATCGAATCTGTGTAAAATAATCACTAAATGTTTCATTTTTTCAACGAACATGTATGTTATAACCATTTTTCCTGATAGGTTTTGATGTTGGAGGATTAATGCAAGCTTTATTGTTCTGTCCGTTTGCAGATGAATCCGCAGTATTAGCGGTCGTACTTCAACAAGCAGGTTTTACTGTCCGTTCGATTCGAAATTTAGACCAGGCGATTGCTCAATGGCCGGAACAACCATCTGAATTAATTATGTTGGCTCTGCCGAATAAACAACAGGCAACCACCCAACAAATTTCCATGTTACGGGCACAGACACTCTCCAGCATAATCACAATAACAGAACAAATTCCGGAAGAAATGCATATCGAATGGCTTGAATCCGGGGCTGATTTAGTCATTAATCGCCCGTACAGCGTTCGAATTCTACTCGCAGAAATCAAAGCACTCATGCGTAGAACTGCCGGGATGCCATTCTTCAGCCTGCCAACGTTAACGCAATCAAATCTGGTTTTGGATCCTTCGATGCGCACTGTTCAGGTGGCAAAAAACGATCCGATCCATTTGACTCAATTGGAATTCCGTTTGCTTTACACATTAATGACCCACGTCGGACAAATTATCCCGACCGGAAATATTGTTGAACACGTTTGGGGTTATAGTGGTGAAGGAAATCAGGAACTGGTCCGCGGTCTGATAAAACGATTACGGACAAAAATTGAGCCTGACCAAAAAAGTCCGAATTACATTCTGACAGAACCAGGAATTGGTTATTATTTCAATCGTTTCACAGATGAAAAAAAATTGGAAAATCGAAGTTAATTTCCATTTGTGTGAAAATTGATATTTTTTGAAGTGTTTATCGCCTGTATTGAATTTTTTTCATACATTTTTAACACTTCCATCAAATAAACTTTTTTCGGTTAACTAAAAGATTTTTTATTAAGTATTTTTCGTGTGATAATTATTGGTCTTTAAAAAGGGAATTTGAGTCATGTTTTAGGTGATGCAAATATCCCGGTTGGTATAGCTGCAATCTATCTGATTTACCAGAATATTTGATATCGCTCTATTTTTCTGAATTGCAATTTCAAATAAAAAGTGATTTGGTTATTATCAATTGCGTTGGATTTTTGGGATGAAATGATAAAATTGATGGATAATTAATAGAAATCTGGATAAAAATAGTTATGATTGCGCAGAATGATGTCCACCCTTCACAATAATACTTTCACATATCGTTGAGCGTTAATCAAGCAGGAGGAAAAAATGGTAACCCGCTTAACCCCAGAAGGATTTGCAAAATTAAAATCAGAATTAGATGAACTAATCAATGTAAACCGTCCGGAAGTAGCTAAAAAGCTTAAAGAGGCTGCTGAAGGTAAAGACTTTGAAGATAACCCGGAACTGGAAGCAGTTCGAATGGAACAATCATTTGTTGAAGGAAGGATTCTTGAATTAAGGTCAATATTGGCAACGGCTGAAGTTATGAAAGAATCCCGGGAATTTGATACTGCGGAATTAGGGGCTACTGTAACGATTAAGGATAACGAAAATAGTATCGATCGATATCGACTGGTAAGTCCTGCAGAAGCAAATCCGATGGAAGGAAAAATATCAGTTCAATCTCCCCTCGGAAAAGCAATTGCCGGAAAAAAATCTGGTGAAACAGTTGTTGTCAATGCCCCTGACGGCATTTTCTCGGTTGAAATTTTATCTATAGAATAAAAATAAATACAAAAGGACAGGTGATACGTAAATAGAGATGGCAAAATTAAAAGTTGCTCTACTGGCTAACGCAAAAGAAAACGCACCAAAAATTGAAGGGCTTCCGGAAGATCAATGGGCAGATCTTGATTCCTCCAAAACAATAACAAACTTAGTTGAAGCTATCAAAGCTGGCGGGCATGATTGCGAATTTTTAGAAGGTGATATTACCTTAGTTAATTCGCTTCAACGCTACAAACCGGATATTTGTTTTAATATTTGCGAAGGGCACTTTGGGGATGGGCGTGAAGCGCAAGTCCCTGCAATTCTTGAAATGATGCAAATTCCTTATACCGGTTCCAAGGTAATGACTCTCGCTTTGGCACTGGACAAGTCCATGACAAAACGAATTTTGCACTGGCACGAACTTCCCACTCCAAATTTTCAAACGTTTGAACGTGTAAATGAACCCTTACAGGATGACATGCAGTTCCCGCTTTTTGTTAAACCAAGCCGGGAAGGCACCGGAATGGGTGTAAGTGCGAAATCGATCGTGCACAATGAGACTGAAATGCACGAACAAATAGAATACATTTTTGGGAAATATAAACAGGCAGCCCTGGTAGAAAGCTATATCGAAGGTCGGGAAGTAACCGTAGGAATGGTTGGAAATCTGATCGGTCCTGTTGCACGGCGCGTCCCTCATGATCCTGACTTACCTCGTGTTCAGGCTGGACTGAGATTTTTTCCACCGATGGAGGTTGATCTTTCACCATTTTCTGATACGGATGTTATTTATTCCAATCGCCTTAAGGTGGATTTGGCTGATAAGTTGAACTATCTTTGTCCAGCACCACTGGATGAGGATATGGTTGATGAGTTAAACTGTCTTGCTGCTGCAGCCTTTCGCGTGACTGGCGCTCTGGATGTTTCACGTGTAGATTTCCGCCTGGATATGCACGATAATTGGAAACCTTACATTCTGGAAATCAATCCTTTGCCTGGTCTCTCAGTTGGTATCTCAGACATCGTGATCGAAGCCCAGGCCGATGGTATTGGCCACACTGAACTGGTCAACCTGATCCTGGATACCGCCCTGGAAAGATACGGGATGAAAAAATAACGCAAAAAAAATAAGTCATAAAGCGATACAGAAAAATTCTGTATCGCTTTTTTATTATGATTGACGCGCTAATAAATAAATTTATTAATATTCAAATCGCGCGAAATCGATGATTTTTAGTTTATCCGGTAAACTTATTCCTTCTTGTCTGCAAACTGTGTATGGTAGAGAGAGGCATATAAACCATTTTTGTCTAGTAACGTCTCGTGTGTACCGGATTCTACGATTTGTCCGCGATCAATCACCAGGATCAAGTCGGCTGCCAGAATAGTGCTTAGTCTATGAGCGATCACAATGCTCGTTCGCCCGGACATCACACGTTTGAGAGCTTCCTGAATCAAAGCTTCGGATTCACTATCCAGACTGCTCGTGGCTTCGTCCAAAACCAAAATTCTGGGGTTTTTGAGGATGACTCTGGCAAGTGCAATACGTTGCTTCTCACCACCACTCAAGCGATATCCCCGCTCACCTACAATGGTGTCAAAACCATTGGGCAAGTCATGAATAAAACCATAAATATTTGCAGCGCTGGCAGCAAATTCCAGCTCTTCCTGCGTTGCATCCAGTTTTGCATAAGTCAGATTAGTGCGGATGGTGTCATGAAACAAATAAGTTTCCTGGGTCACCATGCCAATTTGGTTACTGAGTGATTCAAGGGTCACATCGCGCAAATCAATATTATCTATCAGGATCCTACCTTCATCAGGATCATATAAACGCGGAATCAGATATGTCATGGTGGTTTTTCCAGCACCGGAAGGACCCACCAAAGCTACTAATTGACCAGGCTTCGCTTCGAAATTGATATCCTCCAGAGCAATACTGCGGGCTTGTGAAGTAGCTGGTAAACTTTTATCTTCCTCTTTTTCAGGCTCTTTTTCAGACAAAACTGCGTTGATATTATCCATTCTGCCATAACGATGCACATCACTCAGAGAGCCTTCCGTGTCATCATATTTGAAACAGACATTTTCAAATTTCAGAAAACCTTTTACGACATCCAGATGGATGGCATCTTTTTTCTCAGGGATATCCACTGGCAAATCAATGACCTCAAAAACACGTTCAAAACTGACCATCGAAGTGGAAAATTCGACCGGTGCATTTGCCAAACTCTGTAAGGCAGAATATAAATTTCCAAGATAAGAGCCAAACGCAACAATAGTTCCGATCGTAAATGCATCTTTAATGACCAGATAACCACCCAGTCCATAAATAAAAGCAGTACCCAGGGCAGCAACCAGACCTAAAATGACAAAAAATGAAACACCAACCACTGCTCTATGAATGCCAATATCGCGAACCTGGGCTGCGCGCTGTTCAAATCGGTTGATTTCAAGATCTGTTCGTCCGAACAATTTAACTAAAATTGCCCCGCCAATATTCAAGGTTTCGTTCATCATCGCATTCATGCGAGCGTTTGTTTCCATGGCTTTACGGGCGATGTCTCTTAGTTGATTCGCCAGGCGTTTGGTCACCAGAATCAATAAAGGCAAGATAAATACACTTAACAAAGTCAAGCGCCATTCCAGTGAAAGCATCACCACCATGATTGCGACTGCCTGTAAAAGATTAGTGATGATGCTGGTGATCGTGCTGCTTATCGCAGTTTGAGCACCCACCACATCATTATTCAAGCGCGACATCAATTCGCCAATTTTGTTATGCGTAAAGAAACTGAGACTCATACGCTGCAATCGGCTATAAAGAGCAACCCGCAAATCGTATATGACTCCCTCACCAATTCCGGCATTCAGTCGTCGCTGAATGATATTCAGTCCCCCATTCACTACAGGGATTAACAGTAATGCAATCGTTAAAAGAATAAGTCTTTGTAAATTTTTATCCGGCAAGGTTCTGTCAATCATATCCCGCATGATCAAAGGAGAAACAAGACTAATTCCTGTTGAAACCAAAATTATGAATAACATGAAAAAAATATGTTTTCGATAAGGTTTTGCATAATCTATCACACGTTTGATCAAAAC
>CAZPIM010000038.1:25301-26545 GCA_964586385.1 uncultured Anaerolineaceae bacterium | reverse complement strand
GGAAAGTCAATTTAAAATATCGGAGGGAACATGGATCTAAGTCTTGCCGAAAACACAAAACGACTAAAAATTTATATTGGTGAAAGTGATTTATGGCGTGGAAAACCTCTTTATTTTGCATTGCTTGAAATTCTTGCAGAAGATGGCATGGCAGGTGCCACGGTCACGAGAGGAATCGCTGGTTTTGGTGCACGTTCCCGTATTCACACAGCAGCCATTTTACGCATATCAGAAGATCTGCCTTTGGTGATTGAGGTCGTGGATACAAGTGAAAAGATAGCGTTGATCCTTGAAAAGATATATCCATTGGTAAGAGAAGGTATGATGACCCTTGAGGACGTAAAAGTCATTAAATATACGCACCGATATCTAAATCCACTTCCCGCAGATAAATTGGTGAGTGAGGTTATGACACGGGATATAAAAACATTAAACCCTGAACAAACCGTCCGACAGGCATGGGAAAAAATGCTTTTTGAAAAGATTAAAGCAATGCCTGTAATAAATGCTGAAGGAAATGTTGTCGGAATATTGACTGATGAAGACCTTATGTCCCGCGCAAATTTAATGGGTCGATTGTCGATCTCCCAAAAACTGGATGTGAATTTAATCAAAGAAGAATTGGAACTACTTGGCAGCACATTTTTAAAGGTGGAAGATGTGATGAGCAAACCTGTCATCACAGTCTTTGAAAAGAGTGTCTTAGGATATGCTGTAAATTTGATGAAAAAGCATCAGTTAAAACGCTTACCGGTTACGGACCAGTCCGGAAAACTTGTCGGGAACCTGTCGCGATTGGACATTTTACGACAAATCCTGCCTTCCCCTACCAAAGAATTACCCCCACAAACTTTCCCGGGATTCATCCATACCATCAGCGACATTATGTCTAAGTCAATCCCCATTGTTTATGAAAATGATGATATTGCAACAGTGATTCATACCTTAGTAGAAAATAATTCTCATCGGGTGATCGTAGTTGATGAAAACAAAAGAGTGTCCGGAATACTCAGTGATGCAGATGTGATAACGAGATTGCCGGATACCAACAAAACAACCATTTTGTCGGCTTTAAAGAAACTAACCCAAATTCCCGTGAGCTCCGTTAAAGCACGTGATTTAATGACACCAAATCCGATTAAAGCCGACCCTGATTTACCTTTAACAACAGCCATAAGAAAAATGATGGCAGAAGGAAGAAAATGGATGGTGGTCGTCGATATAGAAGGACATCCGGTAGGGTT
>CAZPIM010000038.1:13216-25201 GCA_964586385.1 uncultured Anaerolineaceae bacterium | reverse complement strand
AATATCGCTGCTTTTAATTTTAAAGATAAGTCACCAAATTGCGGTGTGTAGCGCAACTGATCCGTTCTTGGTCTTGGGAATTTTACTTCGATGTCATCATTAATTTTTCCCGGTCTGGCACTTAACACCAGAACACGATCAGATAATAACAAAGCTTCGGAAATTGAGTGGGTGACCATTAATACCGTAGTTTTGCGCGCCTGCCAGACGCGAAGCAATTCCTCGCCCATTTGTTCGCGGGTCAGTGCGTCTAATGCCCCAAATGGTTCATCCAGCAGAAGAAGCTCCGGTTCCTGAATTAACGCTCTGGCGATAGCAACCCGTTGTGCCATTCCTCCCGATAGTTCCTGGACCCAATTATTTTCGAATCCTTCCAACCCAACCAGTTCCACTAATTCGTGTGCTTTTTTCTTGCCTTCAACCAGATCAGATTGTTGAATTTCGATCGGCAATAAAATGTTGTCAAGAACAGTCCGCCATGGCATTAAATTAGCCTGTTGAAATACAAAGCCAATCTTTGCAGGTTGATCGTGCCGGGTATGAAAAACCAATTCGCCCCGGGTTGGCTCTAATAAACCTGCAATAACTTTGAGCAAAGTGCTCTTGCCACTGCCTGATGGTCCAATGATACTGACAAATTCGTGTTGATTAATTTCAAAATTTACGTCATGTAATGCGCGCAGACCACCTTTTTCATCAGCATAGGTTACGTGTAAATTCCGAACCTGTAAGAATTGTGACATATCCGTCTATTTTTCCTTAATAATGAATTCGTTGCTGTACATTTTTGGAAGATCTTCTGGCGTACTGATCAAATTCATCTTGAGCAAAACATTTTGCATGTTTTCCCAGGCTTTAGGGTCACTATATCCTAACGGATCTTTTTGATAGAGGTTCATGGATTTATCCAGTACCTTTTTTTGGACTGAATCTTTGGATGTACTTAGATTTTCCACATATTTTGCGCATACATCGTAAGCGTACTGCGGATCATCCAAGGATGCTTGAATACCCTTGCTGATGGCCATAACCATATTTCGAACCATTTCAGGGTTCTCTTTGATTGTTTGTTCGTTGGTTATCAGACCATTTGAAACAAGTTGAATGGCGTCTGAAACAGCCTGCACATTAATTTCGTACCCTTCTGCTTCCAGTTGTATGGGCTCATTGGTTATATAAACTACTGCCGCATCTTCAATTCCTGTCACCAAAGCTTCTACCTGGGTGTAGCCTATTGAATCCAAAATTACGTCGCTTTCTTTTATGCCGGCTTCATCCAACATCGCTTTAAAACCAATGTAGCTGGCGCCATACAGACCAGGTATTCCGATTTTTTTGCCGGTCAAATCGGACACTTTTTCAATCCCTTTGTCTTTTAAGGACACAACCCCGACCGGATAATCGCGATACCACGCCATGACATATACAACCGGCAATTCCTGCGCTCTGCCAAGAATCACCTGTTCACCGGACGCGATTGCAAATGGAATTTGACCAGCACCAACCAAAGCCACATTATCCGATTCCATGCTGTAATCGAGGGTTACATCAAACCCGGCTTCCTTGAAAAAACCTTTTTCGATAGCCACATACAACGGAGCAAATTGAACATTTGGAATAAAACCCACAGGTAGACGGATGGGGGTTAATTCCTTAGGTGTTTCCTGTTTTGTTCCGCTACAGGCAGTTAATATTAGTAAAAGAAGTAAACCGATTATTGAATACTTTTTCATACCAGACCTCTCCTAGTCTCCAGATTCTGTCACAGCACTTTTGCGGGTTTGATGCTGCCAGATTAACAATCTTTTTTCCATAAAAATTACCGTTCCGTATAAACCTAAAGCCATTCCGATCAGAGCAAAAATCGCCACAAATACCAGGGCTGTATCATATTGCCCTCGACCGACATTAATTAAGAAGCCCAAACCCCGATCTGCACCAACAAATTCACCAACAACTGCTCCTATTACGGATAAAGTAGCACCAATTCGTAATCCGCCTAGAAAAACCGGTAATGCTGCTGGAATTTCCAGATAACGCAATGTTTGGGATTTTGATGCGCGTAATGAACGCATTAAATCCCGTAAATCTTTGGGAACAGAATTGACTCCTACCACTGTATTTACCAGAACTGGGAAAAACACAATTAATGCAGCGATCAGGACTTTTGAAAACAATCCCGGTCCGAACCAAATCACCAGCAATGGTGCAATCGCAACGGTTGGAATCGCCTGACTGGCTACCAGGTATGGTGAGAGGATTCTCTCTAATGTGGGAGATTTCGCCAGCCAATATCCAATTGTGGTTGCCATCATAGAGCCTGCTGTTAAACCCAGCAGAACTTCCAACAAGGTGATGGAAAAATGACGAATTAACGTGCCATTAAGCAACGTTTCGACAAAGGTATTCCAAATCATGAGAGGTGAAGGCAGGATGAAAGCGGGGAGATCACTCCAAACAGTAATCACGTACCATATCAATAGAACCATTAATCCGGAGAAAAGGACCATCCAATTCCCGTTTTTATTAATCCATTTTTTGGTTCTATTTTTTTGTTGTGCCGGTTTCAAACTGATTTCCATATTTGTCTCAATGATCTGATTTTTGCTGATTTGATGCGTTCAAGATATTAAACAAAAAACCCGAAACGCATGGTTTTCGGGGCAAATTAACACAACAAAAAATTGTTGCTTACCTTCTTCTATCCGGACTTTACCGTCGACTCTGGAATTTCACCAGATCCTGCATAAAATGCTCGTGGGTTTTACCACCGATCGGGAATTGGAAGTAAACTTCCTCACCCTGCCCCGAAGGCTAAATATTTATTTGTGATTTAAGTATAGTACATGTAAGTTTGGATGTCAAATTGAATTGTGAATTTATTCGCAAATTGTTCCCATCACAATTTTCTCGAAAATGTCTTGTGTATCTTGTAATGATGAAAAGGCATAATCAGGTTGGTGAGACAATAATTGATCCAATGTATAGAGTCCATTTGCTACAGAAATGGTTACTGCTCCAAAAGCGCGCCCGGCACGGATATCAGCCGGGGCATCCCCGATCGTCACGAGTTGTACTTCGCTTCGGGATAGTCCATAAACCCAGGCTGCCTGTTGCAATCCGCGTTCGATAATTTGTTCTCTTGTTTGCACCTGATCACCAAACGCAGTGACCGGAAAATATTTTAATAATCCGGAGCGTTTTAACATCGGAATAGCAATACTTCGCAACGAGCCTGTTGTCAGACCGACTGGTATTTTTTCTGTTTTGAGTTTCTCAAGGATTTCAACGGTGCCAGGGAATACAAATTTGGTTATATCTTCCGGTAGAAAATCCAGCATATTTTCAACTAACTGCTTTTCCATTTCCGTTTGTTTTGCATCCAAAAAGCCTTCACTTATACCCGCTGCACGTGCAAAAATACGCACAACTTCCAAATAGGGATAACCGGATGTTTCCACTGATGGTAATTCAGTTATTCCGAATAATTTGTTTAATACCGATAAAATATTTTTACGGTGATACACACCCACATCCAGAATTGTGCGATCCATATCAAAAAAGACAAGGGGAGTTTTTAACTCAGCTATTGGCTGATTAATTTCATTTACTTGATTAAGTGTCATAGTCCTGCCATAAAATATCTATTTTTCCGAAGATTCCAAATGCGCTGGAAGTATAGTTTGGATAAAATAAAAAGTACAGTGAAGAATAACATGGATAAAAAGTGACACCCAAAGCAAACAGGGTGGGTTCTGACCTAATCATTAAGGGTGAAATAGCTTACCTATAGATTTGAAGTTATTGTGGTTTCTGCCTGCTATGCTAAAATAAAAGTAAGTTATTTTCGTTATTTTCTTTATTATTTTTCCCTTATTCAATGAAAAGAATACTTTTTATTTTTTTAATTTGGTTTTCAGCCAGTGCATTTTTGCCTGGAGTTTTGGTTTTAAACGATTCCATTGATGATGGATTTACCTGGTTACCTGCCTATGAAGGTGGGCATCCTAAAGCCCCGGAAATTCATTCCCGAATGATTGGTGATAATTCTATAGAATTAACTGCCACCTTCTCCGGAATTTGGGCACGAGCAAAGGAAACCGAACAAGGTGATTTCACTGAGATCTATTTCGAAGATTTTGGGGAATTTGCTCCATTTGGTTCTCCCGATTTACCTCAATTCACGACCATGCTTGAATTAACTCAAAACGCATCGACTGTAATTAAAAATGTTGAATATCAATTTACTTCAGTTCAACTGACAGATTTCAACCTGCCCGGGACAATTTTTCCAATGCAACCAGCATCTCCAAAAACCGGAATACAACCGGATTGGATACCTCCGGATGCAGATTTTTACGACTCAGATCAATTTTTTCCTCAAGAGCTTGTCAGATTGACTTCTCCCTTTCAACAACGCGATCATCACATCCAACCGGTGCAGATGTTCCCGGTTCGTTACAACCCGGTGTCAGGTGAATTTCAGATCATTCAATCCATCATTGTTGAAATTGAATGGCAAGATTCACCAACTATTGAGAAACTCCAAAATGAAAATCTAAAAAATCCCATTTTTGATTCCTTATACCCGGAAATTATTGAAAGCCCTTTGGCGACAATGGACGAACCTAAATCGAAATCCCCAGGTGAAGGGTATTTGATCATCAGCCCGGATAGTTTTCTCAGTAATTTAAGTGCATTCATAATACTGAAACAAAGCCAGGGATATGATGTCACTTTGGCAAATTTGAGTGAAATTGGATCCCCAACGACGGACGGAATTAAAAAATTTATTCAAAATGCCTATGATACATGGGAGAATCCACCAGTTTATCTTTTAATGATCGGCGACAGTAACTTGATCCCTGCCTGGCCATTCAAACCATCTGGTGTTTCGACGAATGGTAAAAAAACCGATCTATATTATGCCACCATGGATGGAACTGCTGACTTTGTTCCGGATATTTTCTATGGTCGCATACCTGCCAGAGATGCGACCCAATTAAATGCGATGTTATCAAAAATTATTGCATATTCTCAAAATAATGGGACGGAAGACTGGGTCAAGAAAGCAGCATTTATATCCACCTGTGATTCTGGTAATTATACAATCCCGATTGGTTCCCATGACTATGTGATTAATACATTTACGACTCCATTAGGTTTTACCGGCATTTTCCCTGAAAATCCACAAATTGGGGGAGATAAATTATATTGCCGTACCGGTCCCTCAACAGTTATAACTGATATTTCAACAAGAATTGTCTCATCCATTAATGATCAACGCTCTTTGGTCACCTATTCCGGTCACGGTTCAATAACACGTTGGGTTGATCCCAGCTACATTAATATAGATCAGACAATGATAAGAAATCTTACCAATAATCAAATCAACCCCTTCGTTTCCAGTTTTGCTTGTGAAACAGGCGATTTTGCCAATGCAACCACGACAGAATCTTTTGGCGAAACCTGGATGATTCAACCGCTCAAGGGTGCAATTGCTTACCTGGGTTCGGCAGATTTTTCCTATTGGGGTCCGGATGACAAATTGGAACGCAGTATGTATGCAGCCTTGCTGGCAAACCCCGCAAATCCTCCACCGATTGATCAGGCAATCTTTTCTGGATTGCAGGCGGTTCAAACATACAATATTACCTTCGGACAATATTATTGGGAAACCTATAACTTACTTGGAGATCCTTCCACACAAATTTGGATGGGACCACGTCCCTCAGATTTCGCGCTCAGTTTTCCCGCCGGAAATATTGATATGTGCGCAGGAACAACGATTGATTCACCGGTAAATGTCACCAGTTATGATGGTTTTTCAGACCCGGTTGCTTTGAGTTTGCTTGGCCTACCCACCAATGTCACAGGTCATTTTAATCCCAATCCAATCATCCCTACCGCATTTTCAACTTTATCATTATCAGCAGATGGTACAGCGGATGTGGGAGACTACAATATGACGATCCGCGGTGAAAGTGGAAGTATTCAACACGACCTCCTTTTCCAATTAGCCATAAATGACGCTCTACCGGATGTTCCCACCCCGACTTCTCCTTCTAACGCGAGTATCAATCAATCTTCGCTGCCAACTTTTTCATGGCAATCACCGATACAGGCACGCTCGTTTCAACTACAGGTTGCAACTGATGCGGAATTTTCAAAAATTATCATTGATGAAGAAGGATTAATCACGCCTGTCTTTACACCAACTGTTTCCTTGGAAAGTCTGACAAATTACTATTGGCGGGTTAAAGCGGTAAATGACTGTGGCGAAAGCGAATATTCACCAGTGTTTTCTTTTGTCACACGCAGGGATACAGGTGATTGTGAACACATCACTGATACTTTAATATTGCATGAGAATGATTTCGAATCTGATTTAACAGGATGGACAACCTCAAATTGGCTTTGGGACGTTGGCAGGTTTCTAAGTCCTGATCATGCGTATTTTGCTCAGGCACCCAGCTTTGTAACAGATCAAAAATTAACCAGCCCGGCAATTTCAATTCCGGAAACTTCCACCAATACCACATTACGTTTTTGGCAATGGCGGAATTTGGAAGCAGGATCAAGCATGTGTCTGGATGGCGGAAATTTGGAATACAGCATTAATGGTGGTGCGAATTGGACACCCGTTTTAAACACGATGATTTTAAGTGAGTCCTATGATGGGTTGGTCTCTTCCTCTTTTTCAAATCCTTTAGGCGGGTTATATGCCTGGTGTGATCAAAAAGATTGGGTCAAAACAGTGGTGGATGTCACTGCTTTAGGCGGAGAAGATGCAATCTTTCGTTTTCGGTTGGGGACAGATTATTCTACCGGAACTGAGGGCTGGTACGTGGATGACTTTCGCGTTCAGGCTTGTATTGAGTCTTATCAATTTTCTATTGCATGTTCGCCTACCGAAAAGAGTGCATTAAATGGATTTTCGGTCACCTATCCCATCCTGATCACAAACCGTTCCCGACCTGATTCGTATCACATTTCTGTCTCAGAAAATGTCTGGCTTGTGAACCTGGGCACGGAAGATACGGAATTGTTGGATTACAATGAATCCACTTCAATCAATGTTACGGTCTATATCCCTTTTGATGCGATTCCTGATTCCTTTGATACAGCAAAAATAACAATTTCATCAGATGCCGACAATAGCGTACAACAGGAAATCACCCTGACAACATCAGCGATCGAGACATTCTTCCAATACTTCCCATTTCTACAAAAATAATATCGCTGGATAGTTATTTATTTCATGACTTTCCAATCAAATTTTGGGCCTCTGGATTATTTTTCGCCTGTCACGAATTTATCGATCTATTCGTATTTAATGCTTCACGAAAACTAGTATCAGAATTGCGACTCGATTTTTATTCGTCCAAAGAGACGGTATGATAAAATTTGAATGCCTTTCACGCTCATCAATTTGTCTTATCATTTTTCGTTTCACCATTAATCAATCCCTGTAATATTTTTTTAAAACCATTCCCTCATCAAGGAGAACCAGCCTTGCACACACCAACATTACGAAAAGTCAATCTCCTTTATTTAATCTGTATGATCCTGGTGATCACACTGGGATCTCTGGCTCAATCCATGTCATTTTCATGGGGTTTGATCCTGACTGAAATTTGTTTCATTTTTTTGCCCGCCTGGTTGATGTTCCGCAAAGAAAAAATCAATTTCAGACAATTGCAGATTTTCTTAAAACCAAACGGTTCCTTACTACTTGTTTCATCCTTACTTGGAATGGGTGCATGGTTTGTTGGCAGTATGATCGAAATATTAATGGTCCAAATTACCGGATATCAAACTGAAATTGTTCCCGGAATAATCCCCACTTCGGTTTTCCAGGCAGCGTTGATCTTTTTTGGATTTGCCATCGCTGCACCAGTTTGTGAAGAATTTGTTTTCAGAGGAATTATACAGTCGACCTATCAGAAGTATTATTCACCGATGATAGCCATCGTTGTAGCTAGTTTTTTATTCGCATTTTTTCATATGCGACTGCAGGGTTTTCCCGGTCTTATTCCGGTTGCGCTTATCCTTGGTTTCACTTATTGGCGAACCCGATCATTACTTGCCAGTATGGTTGTTCATTTTGCCAATAATTTATTTTCTGTAATTGTAATGGTTCAAGCCGGTTTATTCCCGCATATACAATTGCCATTTCCATCCATTCAAACAGCTTCTTTAGGTTTTTTGGTGTTATTTGTTGGAATCATTCTATTAATTCGTTTAACACCAAAACCTGAAAAGGCGATTACGGATACGGTAATCACGCATAATAAATGGAAAACTTTTTGGCCATTGATCATTTCTGCGATCATTTTTTCAGTGGTTGTTTCTATGGAAATTCTCAATAAAAAGCCCATAATTTATTTGCCGTTATCTGCGAAAGAAGTACCAGAAAATACGACTCTCAATTATGAAATGCGTCATAAAGGCGATGAAATAATAGGAAAAGCCTCCTGTCAAATATCAACGGATAACGAACTCATATTTCTGGAATGCCACCGCAAAAGTGGAGCATTCGAAATTCAAGTCGGAAACAGTTATTTTTCTTCTTTAGCTGGATCAACCGATTTAAAAGTCAACTGGAAAAAAGAAGATCTTTCGTTGATTTATTTACAACAGGACAATCAAACCGACGTTTTCAGCAACCAGATTTTAATTGAACCGGATCAGAAGACTTTTATTGCTACCATGGTGAATTCACTGGGTTTTGAAGAACAAATTGCGTTTACTCCCCAGACTCTTGTAACAGAAGAATGGGCATATCGACTCATGGGGTTGCCTTTCGAAACGCAAAACACCTGGATTGCCACCTATCTCGAGCCTTTTGGATGGCGACCGGATACTGAAGATAACGGACCTGTTATCAAGCAAAATTTCCTGATCAAAAGTCAAAAAGAAAAGATCCAGGTGCCAGCAGGTGATTTTGACACCTGGAAAGTGCAACTAATGGATGGGCAGGCAGCCTGGTATACCGTTTCCATACCGCACATCCCCGTTAAAATTCAGGGTGATGTTTTTGACTATTATTTGATTGATCAGGAATAATTTACGTGCCCCAATCCCGCATATATAAAAAGTCATAACCGATGGTGCGGTTATTCAATTTGCAGATCGGAGGCATAATTCGTTTGAAATGATTTCTTTGTATTCGTTTGACTACTGCGCTGACGAATGACGATTCAAAACCGGATTCGATACATTCCTGTGGTGTAAAGCGTTCATCTACCAGCAAGTAAAGAAGCTGATCAACTTCTGCATACGTAAATCCCAAATCACCTTCATCAGTTTGTCCGACCCATAAATCTGCAGAAGGAGGTTTGGTGATTACTGATTGTGGAAGCCCCAGATCACGGGATAACTGTCTGACTTGAGTCTTGTAAAGATCGCCAATGGGATTAATCGCACATGCGGAATCACCAAAAAGCGTTGTATATCCAAGCAATATTTCCGTTTTATTGCCAGTTCCAACCACAAGGCCATTAAAAGCAGAAGATTGATCATACAACACAATCATTCGTGCTCTGGCCATAATATTGCCTTTACGCACGGAATCCATATCCGGAAAGAGTTTAAATAATGGTTCGACCATTTCCGTGATTGGAATTGTCAGGCTTTTTACCCCGGTTAAGGCGATAACTTGCTGCGCATCATCCAAAGAATCCTGAGCTGATGTTTGATAAGGCATTCTGATGGCCAGCACATTTTCCGGGCCAAGGGCTTCTGCTGCCAGGATGCAGGATAGCGCTGAATCAATTCCTCCGGAAAGCCCGATGACAGCATGCTGAAAACCTACACGCGTGATTTCACTACGAATAAAATTGGTCAGGATTTTCCTGGCAAGTTCTGAATTAACGGTTAAATCAACCATATTTCCTCATTTTATCGTCCCGCAGGACGCATTCCCTGGGTCAGGATTCGGTTCAATTCCCGTTCCACCAAAGCAGTACGTTCATCCCGCAACAATGGTAAACGTGCTCTGGTGCGATGCAATTGATTTAAATCAATCTCACAAATTAATAAAGCTTCCTCTTGTTGAGGTGCTCGTGCCAGGACATTTCCATTCGGATCATACACCATTGCACCACCCCAGAAATGCAAGCCATCTTCATATCCTACGCGATTGGTGTGTGCAACAAATGTTGTAAAGAGGCTGGCATATGCTCTATTAATATGATCCACCCACCTGGCAGAATCCAGTTGCGGCTCCTGGGAAAGTCCACGACCCGGAGATGCAGACGAAAAGATCAGGATATCCGCACCATCCTGCCACAAAAGATAGGGGAGTGAAGCGTGCCAGAAATCTTCACAGACTAATAAGCCCACTCTGCCAAAACGGGTATCAAAAGCACGAACCTTATCACCCCATGCAAAAAATCGACCCTCGTCAAATAAGCCATAGGTCGGTAAGTAGATTTTTTGATGAACATGCAGAACTTCACCTCCAGAAAGATAAGCAGAAGCGATATAAAACCGATTTCGCTCATCTTCCTGAACAAAACCGACGACCAGGTCAAGTTTTTGACTGGCTTCGATTAACTTACGAAAAACCGGATCAGTCAGGTTTGGTCGTAAGGCGACGGTTGGAACAAGATCCTGTAAAAAATATCCTGTTAAGGACAATTCAGGAAAAACAAGTAAATCGACATGCTCTGCGTGAGCCTGGTCGATAATTTGTAAATGCTTATTAAGATTCGCCTGCACATCCCCAAGTACTGTACTGATTTGCGATAATGCCAGTTTACATTTCATAATCACCTTGAAAAACAGGATTGGAATTATTTTTAGGCTGTATTAATTTCCAAAAATGATAATTAAATTATATCTTTAAACCAGATGTTTCTTTTGGCAACTTCTTTTTGAAAAGCAAGATCAAAAACAGAAATATGAAAGAAAATGATACTAAAACAATTGCCCCCCATATATCCACGGGTAAACCCCTCCATTGTGGTCGAAGGTCGGCTCGAAAGAATGAAAATAATAATGTATGAAGGGAAAATACTAACCAGATCATGGCAGCATATAATCCGGTTATTTTGGTTTTCAGCTTTCTTTCTAAAATGAGAAAAATAAGGAAGAGTGATATCGCAGCCAGCCATTGATTAGGAAAGCGGCTGAGAAACTCCCCGCGTTCATTTACAAAAAGCGGGAAATGGAAATCGGAAGAAATCAGCGCTCCATAACCCGAACCAGTTGAAATGCAGGCTAACCATGTCATGATCGCCATTGGTGGAAGAAGTGGCGCCATATTGTCCGCCAGGATCCTGATATCCAGTTTCCGGTAGATTGCAAGAATGATGATCGTAATCCACGCGCCTGCAATTGCTCCAGGCCAGATCAAACCGCCCTCCCAAATTCGCAATGCCCGCCAGCCGTTTTCTTCAATGAATCCGGGTTGCCAAATTACGAATCCAATCCGGGAACCTATCAGCGATCCGGCTAAAACCCATAAAGCGGAATTGGCGGATGCTACTAATAGATTTTTAGGGCTTAATTGCGAAACCCGCCACATGCCAAAAGAAGCGCCAAGGCCAATCAGCATCGCATAAAGATTCATGATCGGTTTTTCCTCATACTTTGCGATTATCGCAGCCATGCCAGGAAAAGTCAACGAAGAATGCGGCACTGTCTTAATTCATGATTAACATATATCGGAAGAAATAATTTAAACGAATGGAACTATCTATTTATGTTCCTTTATAAAAACCACCCATAGGATCTTGCTTTCATGGTCCAATCAAATTGATCTTCCGCCATATGTATGGATCTTTTAGCCAACAAACCTCTATCTGCTATCACCGGGACCCTTTGAAAGATGGTATTAAATCCATCAATTTTCCTAACATTAAAATTACATTAGAAATGTTAAAAAAAGTTGCGATTAGTTTTTTCTAGAAATAATATTTTTTTACCTCTTTTTTGTGACAATAAGCCGAATAAAGCCAGAATCCTGTTGACTCAATC
>CAZPIM010000038.1:1849-13116 GCA_964586385.1 uncultured Anaerolineaceae bacterium | reverse complement strand
TCACTTCATCGATCACGATCTACGATGCAGATGCCTATCCCTTTCAGGAAGCTATTCGTATTTAAGTGCCATGACAGGTTCCAAAGTTGCAGCTCGTAGTGCCGGATAAAGACCGGATAAAAACCCGATTAGTGTCGCAAAAATGATGGCAAACAATAAAAGCCAGCTTGGCGTCACTGCAGAAAGTCCGGATGAAATCATACCTTGCTGTGCCTGACCAGCCAAAAATTGTGCAGCAAAAACATTAAGTACTTTACTGCCGCCCCAACCAATTAATATACCACCCAGCCCACCCAGAAAACCAATACCGGCAGCTTCGCCGAGAAAGATCGTCAGAACATCTTTGTTTGTTGCTCCGATTGCTTTCATTAATCCAATTTCGCGGGTTCGTTCCAGGATCGCCATTGTCATCGTATTTGCAATACCAATCGCAGCAACCAATAGTGCAATCGCCCCGATACCTCCGAAAATAATTTGCAGGATGGTGAAAAAGCTATTAATACCTTCCACTGTACTTTGTGGTGAATAAGCCATAAAACCGAGCTCATTAATTTGTTCCGTCACATCCACGACAACTTCGGGTGATTCGGCACGGACAACTGCATTGCTATATCCATCCTTATTGCGGTTGATTCTTTTTCCATTATTAAACCATTCGTTCCAGGCAGTTAATTCTGCCATACTAACGAACACGCTCCCGTCTGCGTCGTTTCTCATTTCCTGCATTACACCAACAACTTGCAATGTGACCGTTTTTTTAATTTCCTGCCCATCATTTGTCCATTTTGAAAGAACCAGCTTAATGCGTTGATCCATTAATTCCGGTGGTGCTGGCGGTTCCTGCCCTGGGCGTTGTTTTGGATCATAAAAATTATTAACAACCCAACTACCAACAATTGCAGTACCTTTTCTTAATTCCAAAGTTCCTTGCCCGGAAATGTAACCGAGTTCTTCCAGATTGGTGGTTTCAACTCCCATAATACTGGCCCAGGATTCAAGGGTTCCTACCTTTAACATGCCTCCGCCCATCAAGTAATCACGGGGAATGACAAATTGAACACCAGGTATTTGTTTGATGTCATTCAAAGCGCCGGTTGTCAACAATTTCTGATTACTGACTGTTCCACCCCCGCCGCCTCCGCCGCCCCCAACGATCTTCGCCTCAACCATCGCAACTTCCCCATAATTGGGATAGACTTCAATCTTGCTCAAGTCGTTAATGCCCCATAAATTACTGGTAGCACTCTGTTGTAAACCGATTGCCAGAGAGACTAATAACACCACCGCAGCAGTACCAATAACAACTCCAACAGCGGTTAAAACCACACGACCTTTTCGGCGGTTAAGATTCTCGATAATCAAACTTACCAGGTCCCAGAAATGCATTGCATTTATCCTTTTCCGGATGGCATTGGTTTTACCGGAATTTCTTCCTGAGGTAGTTCGCCTTCCATTGGAGGCAAGCCATACTCAGGGGAAGAAGGCTTTCCACTGCCTAATCCGAACAATCCTTTAATGAAGCGAATAATTTTTTGGGTTAACGTTTCAGGCTGTTCGATGACCGGATTATCGATCCCTTCACCAGGTATTTCTTCAAAAACTGGGGCTGGTTCAACTTGTACGCTTAAAACTTGTTCCACAACTCTTGGTTGGTTAAAATCATCTGTATAAGAAACCACCAAATTGATATCTAATGGACCCTCCATATAGGGCATCGCCATTGCATCTAACGTAAAATATCCACCCTGTTCCAATGGACCGACCAAAGCGACATTATTTGTGATATCAGCGCCATCACTAGTAACGCGCAGGTTTCCTAGAATCGCGGTCGTTTTTCCCAGGTTTGTGATTTGTATTGGCAGAGTAGACATTTGCCCTGCTATTAAAATACCGGGATCCTGATAAAAGCCTAATTCGACTTTCGGTAATGAATACACTAATAATGTGATCACCTGGTCATCAACAACTCTGCTACCGTTGGCGTCCGTATAAACAAATGAAATTTTAAATGGATATGCGCCGGGAGTAGCCGAAACATTTACGATCAACTGTGCTTCGGCGTCTTTAGGTTCTCCAGCCATCACTTTATCCAGATAAATCAAGTTGGAAGATCCGATAGGCGCAAAAGTCGTCAATTCCGGACTCCCGCCAGAAAGACCGCTGGTTGGTGTACCACTCCCATCCGAACTGGAGACACCTCCGCCTAAAACCATCGTTACACTTTGGGCATCGACAGACCCAAGATTGCGAACATTTACTTTGAGATTAAAAATGCTTCCCGGTTGCAGAGGATCAATATCCACCTCATAACCCCCAACAACTAATTGCGCTCTTGGACGTGTTGTTGGCGTAGCTGTAGCGGCTGCCGCAGAATAATTCGGCTGCCTTAAATTAATGGTGATGGTGAATTTTTCGGTATAAGCTGTGCCCTGGGAATCGGTATAGGTCATATTGACAACAACGACACCGGAAACAGTACCCCACAGAGTCGAACTGGATCGTAAAGGCTGGCTAATATCTGTCGCACTTCCAGATCCTAAGGATGAAACAGAGCGCACACCACCGGATTCAAGCGGTAAGAATTCAGCGCTTTCAAACGTAGCAACTAAATTATAAGCCTCACTGCCACCATTGTTTTTTACTCTCAATTTCAATGTAAAATCACTGCCTGGTGTTACCGCATCATCGCCATAGCTATAAGCAACAATTACAACCAAAGGGCGGGAAAAAGAAGGGGCGGTTGTTGATGTTGGTGTTGGAGAATTTGTCGGTGTAACAGGTGTATTAGTTGGAGTATTCGTTGGCGTTGGTGTATCAGTCACCGTAGGTGTGGAAGTTTCTGTGCCTTCCTGAGCAAGAACGACCTGCCCAGGTAAACTTCCTATTGTTAACATAAAAATCATCAATAATACCAGGAATGATTTTGAGATTTTTGTCATATCGTTTCCTCCGCTTCTTTTTCTTTCATTTCAAAGTGTGCCGCAGCTTCATATTCAGCCTCGCTGACAACTAAACCATCTAACAAGAAGATCATTTCACTCGCAAATTGACGCATACGAAGATCATGTGTGACTACTACGACTGTACGTCCTTCTTTATTGAGTTTGGATAATAATTTCATAATGCTGTAACCACTGGTGGTATCCAAATTACCAGTTGGTTCATCAGCAAGAATTAACGGTGGATTATTGACTAGGGCTCTGGCTACTGCTACACGTTGTTGTTGACCACCCGATAGCTCCGTAGGTCGATGGTGGGCACGATTTGCCAAACCAACCTCCGTAAGTAATGAAGAAGCCTTCTTTTGTCTTTCTGCTCCTTTAACACCGGCAAATCGCATCGGAAATGTAACGTTTTGCAATGCAGTCATGCTTGACACCAGGTTGAAAGACTGGAAAATAAAG
This sequence comes from uncultured Anaerolineaceae bacterium, assembly GCA_964586385.1. Classification (GTDB taxonomy): domain Bacteria; phylum Chloroflexota; class Anaerolineae; order Anaerolineales; family Anaerolineaceae; genus UBA6170. The sequence goes on along the minus strand of CAZPIM010000038.1, from coordinate 9,712 downwards.
CCAACTTTCCTTCTCCGGAAAATTCCCAGGTCGTTTTCGTCCATTTTCTCAAGCGCTAAACCATCCACACGTATTTCGCCACTGGTTGGGCGATCTAATCCGCCCAGTAGATACAACAAAGTACTTTTTCCTGACCCGGAGGGACCCATGATGACTGTCAAAGATCCGGCCAGAATATTCAGATCGATACCTGCAAGGGCATGGACCTTTTGCTTACCCATGACAAATGTTTTTCGCAAATCACGAATTTGAATAAAAGCAGATTCACTCATATTAAAAGAACATTCCGCCTGTAGACAACGTACCTAATTGTGCGCCGATTAATCCTGGCAGTGCTTTTAATGCCAGAAAGACAATGATTGCAATCAACGTTGCTAACCATGCTTTGCCGGCTTTCAATCCGGAGATCTTCCTTGCGCCAATTCCGATTAAGATAAATTGCCAGATTAAGTAAATATCAGCAAAAGAAAGTAATGACGAAAGATACGCCGGAAAACCAGTCATACCACTTTCCATAAATCCTGACAATCCGGGTTGGGATATCAATTGCTTCGTAGCTAGGATCGCGATAATTTGCACGATATCACGAATAAAGAAAGGCAAACTTGACCAGGCAACTACATTCAGGGCAGTTCGATTGCTGCTGCGACTGCCGTTTAATGTAAGTGAAAGATGTAAAATACTGCTAAGTAAAAACCAGCCAATCCAAATCCCAAGAATTTTTCCAACTAAAGGAAAAATCGTTGTGACTACAGGACTTGCGTTCATCGTTACTGCATTCTGAAATTGTTGTTGTTGTTCAGGACTGTAAAATTCAAATCCTTCCGGGGTGGTGACATTTTGAGATGAACCACCAATGATGGGTGCCGACACCATTACCAGAATTAAAGCAGAAATCATTAATACACATAAAGGCATTAACCAAACTGCATAATTCTTTTCGGCTATCTCTTTTAAAGATTTGCTCGGTTGAAAAAACATCGGGAAAAACCATTTTGTCTGAAATTTCTTGGGTTTTTCTTCTTCTTCGTAGGTTAAATCCAATTCCGACATAATACTCCTCGTAAAATTCCAACACAAAATTAAGATCCTATCAATCTCTTGTCATAAGACGACAACCACAAATAAAAAGTTTCAAAAGAGCCAGGAAAACAATAACAAATTTACACCATATTCATTTGATCATACAAGCATCATTTTATAAAATAACGACCAATTGTACAAATAGATAGACATATCAGACGTTTTTAATTCAATTACAGGATTTGATATAAAATTCAATCTGTTCAAATTCACACCATGGGCAGGTAAACTATGAGGATCAACATCGCTTTGGAAGGTAAATATGAAGGAAAATACATCACCTGGGCTTTAGACTATCCAGGATGTTTTGGATATGGAATTTCTGAAGAAGAAGCAATTATTAATTTCCCGAAGGATTTTCTGGCGTACCAAAACTGGATCAACTTTAAAGCTGGCGCGGATTCCTGGCTTAAAAATCTCACAGATTTCGATATCCATCTGAGAGAAACCTTTAAAAATTTTGAAAACTCAGAAAAAAAAGTAGTGTGTTCATGGTTTCAAAATGATGAACTCCCTTTAAACCAACTGGAGATTGACCAGGCAATTAAAATCTTGAACTGGTCCCGAAAGGATCTCATGGATTTATGGCAATTGATTCCTGTCACGGTTATGAACCAGGAAATCAAAGGAGAACGCTGGACAATTTATGAAATCTTTCACCATGTGGCAAATGCAGAATGGTGGTATTTGGATCGCCTTGGGCTGGCAAATTGCGTCAAAGATATGTTACCAATTGATCCTTTGGAGAGGTTAGCACAGGTCAGGGAAAACTTCATCAGTGCGTTGCCCGGGCTTGAAAAGAAATATATTGTGCATGAAGTTGAAGGTGAAATTTGGAGCCCCCGAAAGATTATTCGACGGGCTTGCTGGCATGAGAAAGATCATTTGGTACACATTCAAAAAATCATCAATCGTTGATAAAAGAAAAACTCCCGAAGTTGTCGCAGCTTCGGGAGTTTTCAGGGAGGAGAAATAATTAAATTTGTTTTTCTAAAAAATATGATTTTTCTTTTTTGTTGCATAAAAATCATTTGACTACCTGCAGATATCATTCGTTTTCTGATTTCAGACTTACTAAACTTGCTGCGGTAAACATCACCCCTACCAGGGCAATTACGATATAGACGATTCCTGCCATTTTCGGCCTCCATTCGATAAAATAATTGTTCTTTTTGCGGCGAAAATCCTTTATTTAGGATCGTATATACGATAACACCGCGCTACCTGAAAAGCTTCGCCTCAAAGTTGAGGTTTTTCTTATCGAAAGACGGATTTTTAACCCAAACTTTCGGATAGGATACATACCCTTCAAGTACACTATATATACGCATAAAGCTTCCAAAAAGTTCCATTTTTTGGAAAAAAGGAAATAAAAAAAATTTATTTTCCAGGAATACAAAAATGATCCTAAATTCCAGGACTTTTAGATCAATTTTATTAAAGAAAGGTGATTGCTAAAATGCTTACTTAATAATTGGTTTCACGGGATAAGATTAATGAAATCAATGTTAACAATCTACCGGTTTTTTTCAATTTATTTGGGTCAATATTTTCAAAAGTATCCATAAGTGTATGCGCTGTGTCATCCGATCCGTCCCAATTAATGTACAGGCTAGGAGCAGACCGTGGTGTGCCAACCACAATATCCTCAACAATTCCATAATGAGGTCCACGACCTCGGGTCGTTGTTTTCAACCCAAGACGTTTGCCGACATCCTGCGCTAATTTTACTAATCGATAGCTGCTGTCAGCACCAATATTAATCGCATTTCCAGATCCGGCTCCTACGCCACTGATTTCAATGATTTCGTTGACTTCAAAATCGATGAGTTCACGGTAAGCGTTCATAATATCTGTATACTTTAATGGTTCTCCCCTGTCACCACCACTCCAGGCTACAAAGATTATGGTGCGATTAGGTGAATAGGGACTTTGTTTCAACAACCTGGCCAATTCCAATAAAGTACCAACTCCACTGGCATTGTCATTTGCTCCGGGGTAAATCACTCCGTCCGGTTGATCACCCAATCCATCAAAATAAGCACTGATCATGACGACTTCCGAATCCATGGCGTTACCCGGGGTTCCCATTAATGCACCTTCCCCTGGTAAAACACCTATCGCCATTTGCATTTTTTCAATTTCACTTTCATCTGTAAGGACAGCACCTTTTACGATTCCACCGGTCTGTGTGGCGTAAATTTCACCCATTTGCAATTTTTCTGCATTTCGATCAAATTCTTCCAAACTACTATTTGCAGTCATCAGCAACATGTCCGCAATTTCTTCATTGATCCAAAATGTAAGCCGTTCCTGTGTTCGCCAAAATGTTAAATAATATAGTTTTTTCTGTAGTAAAGATATTTCGTCATCAGCGATAACGAGAACCAATCCAGCTCTTTGAAGACCCGGGCGTCCGTAATCTTTTTCGCGAACGATAACGGCTTTGTCTAGTAAAAGCAATTCACTGATGGCAGCTAATTCCTTTTTCCCATCACCTGATTCAGGTCCGATTGCCAGACCAAGAATATTGCCTTGATTCTCGCCAAATGTCATGCTGGAACCCGAATAATCTGCAAAATCCTGACGATACTGGAATGAATGCAATACCTGACCATCTTCATTGATGAGTTCCAATTTGGGTACTTCAACCAGGTGAATACGTTGCACAGGCACTGAATAAATATAAGGTCCATCTCCATCCGGAGGGAATAAACCAATATCCTCCATCCGGTAGGAGATGTATTCAGCAATTCGCGCGTCAGCTGCGGAAGCAGATTCCCGGCCATGAAAAATTGGATTCGTTAAATCCTGAATGGTCTGCATGACACGTGTTTCATCAAACGAATTCGCGACTGAGCGATAAAGTCCCATTGGTGATTGTAATTGCATAACCCAACTAAAAATCATAACGATTGCAATCGATCCAATTAACGTATATCGGTTAAATATTCTGCTGAGATTTACCCGGCTATCTTCCAAAAACCTGCGCAAGCCTTCGCCAAATAAATTGAAAGTGATAATTGCGACAAAAAATGCCAAACCGGGATACCAGGCCATCCAGGGGTAACTGCGCCACCAATCCCTGATATTCGCCAATAAAGAACCCCATTCTGCGATATCGGAAAACATCAATGTAATATCTGCAGATGCTTCAATCCTAAATCCGCCACCCAGAAAAATGTTTAGGAAACCTAATTCTGCTAAAAGCATCAGGATCCCACCCATCTCCAGAGATGCAATCACCAGCAAGGAAGAAACCAAATTTGGAAATACCTGACGAATCAAAATACCAGCCGAACTTGAGCCAAGTGATCGGGCTGCTTCAATAAATAAGCTTGGTTTTATGCGCATGGTTTGTGATCGGACAAACTGAGTGACTTCTCCCCAGCCAACCACGCAAAGTGCAAGAATAAAGACCCAAACGCCTTGCTCAATACCAATCGCCTGAATTAATAGCATAGCGAACAATGTTATCGGGAATGCTGCCCAAATATTCAATAATCTTTGAATAAACCTGTCAAACCAACTATCCTGCCACCAACCAGAAATCAACCCTAAAAGTGTTCCAATAATAAGGCGTGCCAGCATTATTGCAAAAGCCAACGAAAGGGTACGTTGACCGCCATCGAAAACAAGTGCCTGAATATCACGACCGATATGGTCAGTCCCCCATGGAAACGTATTGGAAGGTTTGAAAGGTGGAGCACCAATTTCACCTTCAATCATGGTAATCCCATGCAATTCATACGAATTACCTTTAACCAGTTGATCTCCACCAATCATCATCACCAGGAAACCAAGGATAAAAATTGTTCCAATTACCAGTGCTGGGTTCGTGATGAACCATAAAAATCCTTGTTTTAAACCAGGTCTTTTATAGGCTGGAGTGTCATCTTTTGATGAAGCAATAAACTGGTCTGTAGTTAATACTGGCAAAATCATTTTCGGTTTTTCACGTAAATGAAATAGTTTTAGGATGTCAAACCACACACCAAGAATTGCATGCCAAATTCCTTCCAAAGCATGCTTAAATTCAAAAGATTCGGTAATACTTCCATCCTGATTATCTTTTCGTAGCCGTGCATCGATCATTGGGTAAAGTAAATCTAAGGCCAGATTGAATAAAACAAAGAACAAACCTAATGAAACAATAAAGTCCGTAACCAGGATTGGCATACCCAGATCTATGGCTTTTAGAAGCGTTAATCCCAATCCCGGCCAGATGAAAAAATATTCAACAACAGGCAAGCTTGCTATGGAATACCGTAAAGAGGTGCCAACAGTCGTTAATACCGGGATTAATATGTTTTTAAGGGCATGACGATTGTAAACAAGACGTTTAGAAAGTCCTTTGGCTTTGGCTGTCCGGATAAAATCTTCATTGAGAATATCCCGCAAGGAAATATAAGTCACTTGAGCGATTTGAGCCATCGGACGTGCAGCCAAAACCAGCATCGGCATGAGTAAATGCAAGTCCCACCCGAAACCAGTTGGCGGTAATGCTTTTAATCCAAGAACCCGATTGATTACCTGGATATTGAAAACCCACAATAACATTGAAAACAAGAAACTGGGAGTTGACATACCCATCACGGAGATTGTCAACACCAGTGCAGAAGCAACTCTTCCCTTGGAAACAGCCGCAAGAAAACCGATGAACACGCCCACCAATGTTGCAAAAGTAATTGCAACTAACAACAATCCGGCACTATTAATAAATGTGTCAAAAACGAGTTTAAATGCGCCATAATCCTGACGTTGCCAGGGATATGTTGTCGGATGTAGAAATATATATTCATACAGACTTCTGAAGGTTTCCAGCAAGGTTCGAAAGGGTTGAGCTGGTAAATGATTTCTTCCAAGTTCAGCCAATTTCAAAACGAATAAGGTCAGATATGCAATCACCAATAAAGTCACTGACATATCCCCAAATTTTTTCAGGAGTTTCTTCCCATACTGAAATGGAGTTTTAGATTCTGATTTTTTCAATGGTTTTAGAACTGTTTCAGACATATGGTTTGCTCAAATAAATTTTGGAATTACCGGAAATTTTCAGCCAGTTATGATTTTACATCAGAAAAATATCAACGAATTCAAATAAAAGAATTTTTCTAAATTTAGCATACAATTCAGTTACTAATCATTCAATTCTTCTCCTAACCTATTTCCACAATGAATCTTCGGGATAATCTATTGATCGAGAGAATGTATGAAAACAAACTACAAGAAAATCTTGTTCCTGATAATTTTCATAATAACAATTACTGGATGTCAAAAAATTCCACCGACAATAACGCCAACACAATCTATTGTTGTTGAAACACCACTCGCTTCTGCTACAGCTGAAATTGCCCGGGAAGCCGAAATCACACGTATCTATCTGAGTGCACCTCTCGATAAACCAAAAGCTGAATTGAGCGGATTGACCTGGGCAGAAGATTGGTTGATCCTGTTACCGCAATACCCCTCCAGATTTGACGACCATATTTACCGCATCCCAAAAGAGGAAATCCTGGATTATCTTAAGGAACCCACCGAAAGAATGTTAACGCCGCAAAAGGTGAGTTTTATCAGCGCTGGAGTGGAAAAGGAAATTGACGGATATGAAGGCTTTGAATCAATTACCACCGATGGGTTGGATGCCTGGTTGACCATTGAATCGAATGCCAAGAATATGACCGGCTATCTTGTACACGGTCTGTGGAATGAGGATTACAGCAAGCTAACACTTTCCGCCGATTCATTAACCGAGATTCCATCGCAAGAAAATATCAGCAACTCCAGCTATGAGAGTGTCCTGGTTTTTGGTAAGCGAATTGTCACCCTTTATGAAGTTAATGGAAAAAATGTCAATGATCAACCCCGGGCTCAATTGTTTGATCAATCGAATAATTTTATCCAGAGTCTAAATTTCCCACACATAGAATATCGTGTGACAGATGCAACTCAACCTGATCAAAATGGTCTGTTTTGGGTCATCAATTACTTCTACCCATTTGATGTGGTGAAACTTAACCCAGCAGAGGATGAAATCTCAGCTAAATATGGTCATGGAAAAACACATTCACAATCTGAAACAGTCGAACGCCTGGTAGCAATGCAATTCAGCGAACAAGGTATCGTTTTGGCAGATCTTGCACCCATTCAACTGGAATTATCAGCGGAAAATGAAAGCAGAAATTGGGAAGGCCTGGTCAAATTGGACGATACAGGGTTCTTGCTGGTGACAGATTTGTTTCCGGATACATGGTTAGGTTTTGTTCCTTACTCCTTTTCCGAATAACGGATTTTCTATTGCGATTCGGCGGGTTGGTCTAACAACCTTTCTCCTCGCTCATAAAAAATATATTCCCAGGTCCACTTAAATAAAACCAAAAAACGATTTCGAAAACCAATTATTTGGATTAAGTGAACAAAAAGCCAGATCAACCAGGCGATCCAACCTTTAAATTGAAACTTTCCGATTTGGGCAACTGCCTGGTTTCGTCCAATGGTTGCCATCATCCCTGGATCACGAAACACAAATGGTAAAAGTGGTTGATTTCCCAAGGAAGCCAGAATGTTTCTAGCTGCCCAGCTTGCCTCCTGCATTGCGACCGGGGCAGTCATTGGGAGAGGTTTCTTTTCCAAATTTTCGACACGTGCTGAATCGCCAATAGCATAAACCATTTCATATCCAGGCAATTGCAGGGTTGGCAAAACGCGGATTCTCTTTTGCTCATCCTGTTCCAATCCCAAATGATCTATTAAGGAGGAGGCACGCACGCCTGCAGTCCA
>CAZPIM010000038.1:0-1749 GCA_964586385.1 uncultured Anaerolineaceae bacterium | reverse complement strand
GGATAGGCAATATCATTTTTGGACAATGCTGCTGTTGCAACCTGATAAAGCAGAGGTTGAAACAAGTGGTAGTTGTTGCGGTCAACTAAGGTTACTTTTACATTTGCTTTCGACAGGATTTTAGCAGCACGTAAACCGCCAAAACCTGAACCAATAATAACGATGTGTGGTTTTTGTTGTTCGTAGTTTTTTTGTGTTTTCATATCATGCCTCTTGGTGATTGTGAATATTATCACAATAATTAATACTATTATAGTCAAATTTATCTAATTTACAAGAGGCTTGTATCAATTGACTACTAAAGCTTTTTTAGTATTTAAGGAGCACAAAAGCGATTCTTAAAAGAAACAATAAAGCTAAGAGATTGTCGGCTGACCTAAAATAAATCTTGTTTAATAATGAATCGAATGATCCCAGGTTTTTATTGTCTCAATTGTTTTAGTAAAAGAAGATAACAAAGAAAACGAAACTTTTGGACAAAAAGTTTTTTAAATGAAAGCATTTCTTCTTTTAAGAAACCTATTTATGAAATAAATAAACACTGCCGAAAATTAATTTTCTGCAAAAATATATTTAGGCTCACTATTCCGTTTTCATTCAGCTTTTTTGCGTTTTAGCATTGCCAAAGGAATTTGAACAATTTCTTTAATACCCAAAAAGTAAACGATAACCAGATAAATCAATAACCCAAGTCCCCCGCCAACCACTAATTGAATCAAATCTCCACCAGGCAAGACCCTTTTCATCAATATAACGAAAAATGCCATGATTGCACTGGCAAACAAGGCCTTACTTAAGTCCAGTAGAATATGCTTTAAATCAACACCTTTCCAGCGAATTGAGAGGATGATTAGTCCAATCGAAGCCTCGATCAGAACTGCAACACCATTCGCGAGAGCCGGTCCGGCATGGCTGATTCCGCCCAGTTCGAATGGTCTGGTCAACCAGATCGCCAAGCCGATATTAATCACCGTGGTAAACATGGAAACAAATAAAGGTGTGTATGTATCCTGTTGCGCAGCAAAAGCACGTACGACCACTTCCAACATGGATTGACTGATAAGCGCCAACGCATAGAATTGCAGGGCGTAATAGACCAATTGTGTGCTTTCGGCGGTAAATTCGCCACCCTCAAAGAGAACACGAATAATTGGTTCTCCCAATACAATTAACGCGACAGCCGAAGGAATTGCCAAAGTCAGAATTGCTCTCAAAGAACCACTTAACGCGTTGCGTTGCGCTTTTACATCTTTTTGTGCTGCCAAAGCAGCCATTGTCGGGAAGACGGCAATTCCAATTGCTGTGCCGATCAGAGTCCAGGGCATGTTCATTAATCGATAAGCAAAATCAAGCGCTGCCAATCGTCCTTCTCCCAGACGTGAACTCAACGTTGCATTTAACCAGTTGATACTCGCCCGGGCCATCAAAAGATCAACAATTCTCGGTAACATCAGGAATGCAACCCGCTTTAGCGCAGGGTCAAAGCGTAAAAGTGGAACCCAACGCACTTTGTAATAAAGAATCGCCGGTATTTGAATTAACAAATGTAACAATGATCCAAATACAGCCCCCCAGGCAATACCAAAAACACCCATGCTGGGAGTTAAGACAATCGCACCAAAAATAATCCCGGCACTATATAACGAAGGTAATAAAGCCGGAATGAGAAAATGCTCATGAGCATACAGTGCGGATGTTAAAATACTGGAAATGGAAAAAATCAAGGTGGAAAGCAGGAGAATGCGCATC
>CAZPIM010000037.1:10798-26814 GCA_964586385.1 uncultured Anaerolineaceae bacterium | reverse complement strand
AACAGGTTTTTTCTTCTTTACTTTCGTCTTCCTATCACTCTTCAGTTGTTAAGGTTCCGCTTCTTTCACGAAGGCTGTGCGATTCTAACTGCCAGTTTAGAACCTGTCAAGGGGCAAAAAACAACCGATGTCTCCGTATTAGATTAGAAATCTGAGAGGCGAACATCGGTCCGTCAATTTGTGTTTTCGCACACGCATTATGAAAGTGTTTGGTTTTGAGCGATTTACCGTTTCCGGTGAAATCGGGCTGCTTTGTTTCTAGCAGCGGTCAGTATTATACCTCAGCCGATTTTCCTGTCAAGGGATTTTTTCAAATTGATAAAAAGTAGTTTTTCCTTTGGTTTTTATTGGAAATTTTTAGTACAAAATTGGTAATAGTCTCGCTATTTATGATCCAGAGTGAACATTATAAATTCATCTAATTACCATAGGAACTATTTATAATTTACGTTATCTTACAAAGATTAATATCTTTGAAATTGGGAACCGATCCTACAATAGTGGCGTCTTTATTGCAACCAAAAAAATCTGGTAAGATGGTAACTGGAACTTAACTTTAAATGTAATCGTTATGAATAAATAAACGACTTTACTGGAAATCATTTTGAGAGAACCTCATGAGTAGCATTACATATTCACAAAAACATGCGTTGTCTTTGGTAGAAAAATTCTTAATTTCTTTTTTTAATGCCTGTTTGCTGAGCCTTGGCTTCTTAGTTGCATTCGGTGTTGGCGTTCAGATTTATAATGCCAATCATATTTTCCCTGGTGTTTCCGTTAATGGCATTGATTTAAGCAGATTAACGCCACAGGAAGCAACCGAAAAACTGCAACAGGAAATTTCTTATCCTGAGCAAGGTCGGGTTTTATTAAGGGATGGTGAAAAGACTTACCTAATGACTCCGGTACAATTGGGTTTGTTTTTTGACCCGGAGACTACAACCACGCAAGCGATGAAAATCGGTCGGGATGGAAATATTACTCAACGGATTAAGGCGCAGTGGAATGCCTGGCGATTTGGTCGTAAAATTTCACCTGCTTTTGTTTTCGACAAGCGTGAGGCTGTTGCACAAATCAATCAGCTGGCTAATCAAATTAATATTCCCGTGATTGAAGCAGACTTATCGGTTAGTGGTGTGGACGTTGTCGTGCACAGCGGTCAAATCGGCCGGTACGTAGATGTAGATGCCACAGTTGAAAAAATAGCTGCACTTGTGCCGACTTTAACCGATGGCATCATTGATGTGGTGATCGAAGAAACACCACCATATATCCTCGATGCACAGGAACAAGCCGAATTTGCCAAAAAAATTCTCAGCTCTTCCTTAAAGTTGACAGCAGAAAATACGCCGACCAGCCCCTGGGAATTCGCTCCCGATGTATTGGCTACAATGCTGCGAATTGAACGGATTCAGGATCAGGAAGGCAGCAGATTTCAAATTGGATTAAGTACAGATTTTTTACAGAATTATCTAATACGGCTTTCACGAGAATTGAGTGTTTCCCCGAAGGATGCGCGTTACATTTTTAATGATGATTCGCACGAATTGGAAGTCATAGAAAATGCAACCATCGGACGCGAACTCAATATCGATGCCACAATTCAGGAAATTCAAAAGAAAATAACGGAAGAGGGTAATCACGAGGTCGCTTTAATTTTTGACGAAATAAAACCGAAATTAACGGATGACTTAAAGGGAGCTGATGTTGGCGTTACTGAATTAATGCACTCAGAGTATTCCTATTTTTATGGTTCCAGCGCAGACCGGGTAAAAAACATTACTGTCGCAGCCAGTAAATTTCACGGTTTGATGATTGCTCCGGGAGAAACATTTTCCATGGCGGATGCACTTGGCGACATAAGTCTTGATAATGGATATGCAGAAGCATTAATCATTGCCGGTGGCCAAACCATTACCGGCGTTGGTGGTGGTGTTTGTCAGGTTAGCACAACGCTATTTCGGGCTGCATTTTTTGCAGGATTACCGATCGTTGAACGTTATTCCCATGCTTACCGTGTCTCCTATTATGAAAGAGTTGCCGGGGGCGGCATTGATGCCAGTCTGGCCGGGTTGGATGCAACTGTTTATGTACCGGTCGTTGATTTTAAGTTTGTAAATGACACGCCGAATTGGATCTTAATGGAAACTTATGTTAATCCGACATATTCCAGCATTCAATGGAAGTTTTATTCGACAAAGGATGGACGGTCTGTGGATTGGCAAACCACCGGACCTGTAAATACTGTCGAAGCACCAGATCCGAAATACGTTGAAAATGGTGATCTTGAAGAAGGCGAAATCAAGCAAATTGACTGGCAGGCGCAGGGCGCAGATGTAACAGTCAACCGGACTGTCTATCGCGACGGGAACGTACTCTTCCAGGATTCCTTTTTTACACACTACCAACCGTGGCAAGCTGTTTTCGAATATGGGCCAGGCACCGAAATACCCACGAACGAAGAAAATTAAAACAAAAACAATTACATAAAAAACGCCCCTGAAAATTTCAGGGGCGTTTTGGTTGCATAAAAACTGTACTTTTTATCGTAAAAGGATCGGGAAAATCAATTGGATTAAGATACCTGCTGCTAAAACAGAAGCAATTTGACCAGCAGCATTTGCACCTAAAGCATGCATAAGAATGAAGTTTTGATTATCTTCTTCGAGGGCTACTTTTTGTGCTAATCGACCACTCATTGGAAATGCGCTAATTGCAGCAGCACCCACCAATGGGTTGATTTTTCGACCGGAAATCCAGCAAACAAATTTGCCAAACAACAGACCACCAATCGTATTCAAAACAAATGCCAGCAAACCGAGAACCAGCACTCTAAGTGTGCCTGTATTCAAAAATTGAGCTGCTTGCATTGTTGAACCAATCGTAAGTCCCAGAAATATAGTTGCAGTATTTGTAATGGCGGTCTTAGCTGTGTCTGCCAATCCATCCACAACGCCAGCTTCTTTCAATAAATTTCCAAGCATTAATGTCGCAATTAATGGTGCGGCTTCCGGGAGGAAGACACTGGCTATAATCACGAGAACAAGCGGGAACAATATCGCCGTAGTTTTAGATACGGGGCGAGGCGTGTATTCCATCCGGATTCTTCGTTCTGCTTTTGTAGTGAAAAGGCGCATAATCGGCGGTTGAATAATCGGAACCAGGCTCATGTAAGAATACGCCGTTACAGCAATTGCAGCTGCCAATCCGGGAGTCTCGAACAAGGAACCCAATTTCCCATTAACATATATTACAGTAGGGCCATCAATTGCACCGATCATTCCAATAGCAGTTGATTCTGCTAAATTAAAGCCGAGTAAAAGAGAAATAACCAGCGTGGCAAAAATCCCCAGATGTGCCAATGCTCCCATAACAAACATAATGGGCTGGCTTAAAAGAGGACGCATATCTAACATAGCGCCTACACCCAGGAAGATCAATAACGGGAAAAGTTCGTTGTCGATACCCGCTTTGTATAAAATACCAAAAAAACCATCTTCACCCATCATGTTGGCAGATACAGGAAGGTTTCCAAGAATACATCCAAACCCAATTGGGATTAACAACGTGGGTTCATAATCCTTGAATATGCCTAAATAAATTAAGAGCAATCCAATCGCCACCATGATCAGTTGTTGCCAAGTAATTTGTGTAAAACCGACAACTAAGCCTGATAAATCAAAGCCTGTCATGATAATTAATCCCTTCCTGTTACTCGATATCCATTAATGGCACACCATGTGCAACATTGACACCCTTACTGACATATACTTTTCCTACTTTTCCATCTCTGGGTGCACGAATGACATTCATGGCTTTCATCGCTTCAATAACGCATAATTCGTCATTTGCTTTGACCTGTTGACCTGTAGAAACTTTTACCGACACAATCGTTCCCGGAAGAGGTGATCGTACTGTCCCCGGACCAGCCGCAACAGGTGCATTGGATGCAGCAGGAGCGGACATTGGGACTGCAGCTCTTTGTTGCACAGGGCTTGGCACAACAACAGCATCTGTTTGACCTGTCAGGTCAGTTTTTACAGTAAATTCCTCGCCGTTTACACGGACCTGTACTTCTTCCTGTCGCGGATCATTTAAGATCTCAACTTCATAAGAAGTATCATTTATTGTTATTTGAAATTGCTTCATCTCGTTCTCCTAAAAGTAGCTGATTGATTAAGGCGGCGATTAAGCCTAAATTGTTGCCATGAATTCATTGCTCCTCCACTATCTTCGCCTGGTAGTGAAGTTAATTCCAGTTGAGATCTATACAGTGCAACTGCAATAGCTGCCACCTTTTGGAGATCATTCTTCTCCGCTGGTGATTCTAGAGGCACGGCTGCTTCTTCAGATTCAACTTCCTCCTCTTGTTTTTCAGGTTTATCGACGATATATTTCGTCATCAAACTAATTAAGCCTGCTAACAATGAAAGTGAAATGAGGAGGGCAACAATTCCAATACCAGAAATTTGGAGAGCTTCTATTAGAATATTGTCCATGATTATTATCCTTCAATTCTAGAGTGGAATGTTTCCGTGTTTCTTGGCTGGTGCATTCGAAACTTTGTTTCGGAACATTTCCAGCGCAGAAATTACACGTTGACGAGTTTCTCCAGGAAGAATGACTTCATCGACATAACCTGCAGCAGCTGCTTTATAAGGATTCGAAAATGCTTCATTATATTCAGCAACAAGTTCAGCTCTTTTGATTTTTGCTTCTTCTGGGGATTTTTCTTTCAATTCACGTCCATAGAGAATATTCACAGCACCGTCTGCGCCCATCACCGCAATTTCGGCACTTGGCCACGCGAATACCATGTCTGCATGCAGATGTTTGCTTCCCATAACAATGTAAGCACCACCATAGGCTTTACGCGTAACAATCGAAATTTTCGGTACGGATGCTTCCGCAAAAGCAAACAGAATTTTCGCACCATGTCGAATAATTCCGTTATGTTCAGTCATTGTGCCTGGCATGAATCCTGGGCAATCAGTGAAAGCAAGTAACGGGATACTAAAGGCATCACAAAAACGAACAAATCGCGCAATTTTATCGGATGCATTGATATCCAATACCCCAGCCATTACAGCAGGTTGATTTGCGACCACACCAACACTTTCGCCGTTCATACGGGCAAAACCTACAACTGCGTTCATTGCAAAATTCGTGTGGACTTCAAAGAAAGATCCGATATCGACAATCTTATTGATGACATCCAGAATATTGTAAGTCTCATTTGCATTCGGAGGAACGATGGAATCTAAGGCTTTATCTGCACGCACGGGACTATCTGTAGTGCTGGTTATTTTTGGTGCGCTGGTGTTATTATCAGGGATATATTCAAGGATTTTTTTGACGATGGCAAAGGTCTCCTCTTCATTCTCTCCCACGAAGTGCGCAACACCTGAAACGGATGAATGGGTGTCTGCTCCGCCAAGTGTTTCAGCATCCACGATTTCGTGCGTGACAGCCTTGATCACCTCTGGTCCGGTAATAAACATGTTGCTGATTCCACGGGTCATTACAATAAAATCCGTTACCGCGGGGGAGTAAACCGCACCACCGGCACATGGGCCAAGTATGACGCTGATTTGAGGAATTACACCGGAAGCCTGCACATTACGGTAAAAAACTTCACCGAATGCATAAAGACTGTAAATACCTTCTTGAATTCGGGCACCGCCGCCATCATTCAAAGCGATGATCGGAACACCGGCATCCATAGCCAAATCTTGAATACGGGCTACTTTTTGTCCTGCAACTTCACCAAACGATCCACCCATCACAGTGAAATCTTGAGCGTACACACAAACGCGACGGCCATTGATTTTACCAAAACCTGCAACCATTCCATCGCTCATAAACTTATTCTTATCCATTCCAAAATCGGTGTGACGGGTAACCATCATGCCATTGATTTCCTGGAAAGAACCTTCATCGAGTAAAGCATCGACACGTTCACGGGCTGTTTTTTTGCCCTTTTGATGCTGTGCATCAATTCTATTCTGTCCCCCACCCAATTCTAGCTTGCTACGAAGTTCTTTTAATTTATTTGAAAAATCTTCAGAACTTTTCGCAGTTTCGGGTATACCTTCTACCATCTCAACCTCCAATATCAATAAAATTTAATAATTTATCATTTTTTAGCATAAACGCACCTGTCTGACAATTCAAGTGATACAAGTAGCTTGATCACTGGTTGATTGTCACAAAAGGTTTAAGACATGTTTCAATCAAAGAATCAATAGTCCATTCTGTCAGGGAAAATAATTGAATTTTTAAAAATTGATAAAAAAAATCAATCCAAATCCAGGCGATATCCGACACCCCGAACCGTTTTTATATAATCCGGGTGGCGAGGGTCCTGTTCGACAGCTTGCCTTAACCAACTCACATGAACATCCAGTGTTCTGGTATCTCCAGTGTAACCTGTTTCCCAGACGTATCGGAATAATTCCCCTCGGTCAAATACTTCACCGGGATGTTCCATCAACGCCTGTAAAAGTCTCACGAGTCGTGGTGTAAGGCTGACATGTTTCTCATAAATATTAACAAATTTATGTGTAATGTCCAGTTCAATTGGACCGGCTTTTATAATGTCATTGCTTGGTTTTACAGGCAACAACACTTTTACACGATTGAGGAGTTTTTGTAATGTGAATGGTAATTCCAGAATGATGTCTGCCTCGAAACCATCTTTTACATCCACATTTTCGCCGACAATTAATATCAGTGGAATATCGGAGAATTTTGCCCGCAATGATTGACAAATGCGCTTTCCGCTCGTTCGCATCGAATCCGCATCAACAATAATCAAATCAAAGGATTCTTTTTCTAATCTTAAAAGGGCAGAATTTCCGCTGGGAACACTAATCACCCGGAATCCCTTTTTTGTCAGTCCCCCAACAAAGGAAGCACGTTCAGCTCGTTTTCCTTCAATGACAAGAAGTGTTGCCGTCAAATCTCTCTCCACCTTTTATAAATCTTAGACGGTCAACTATTTTAAAGATAAAAAACCGTCAGTTTTGTCCAAATTGCTAAATAATAGCGATTACTATAATAATAACGTTTTCTTAATAAGTTAGTATCTTTATTCAGCGATGAAATTGCGGTTTGATAAAATAAAAAATAGTTCGTCAAACAATTATACCTCAAACCTTAAATTAAAAAAGTCAATTGCTTTTTTTAAGATTCTTTTTAATCTACCGGTTCAATCCCTGCACTTACTAAGCGTTCCTGAATTAACGCCAATAATCTTGGCCTCGTTTCAGCTGCCTGACCAAACCTGGCTTTTGCCAGAATTGTCAATTCAGTCTGTTGTCCTAAAACACCCTCACCTGATATTACCTGCCAGGGTTCTAACAAATTCGGCAAGAGTTCAACTGCTTCCTTTCCCAATTCAGTCAAGATTATCAAAGCTTGCGATAAGTCTGATGAGGAAATCTTCAGATGCACGTTGGTGGTTGAGAAACGACCACGTGAGAAATTTCGAATTGTTCGAATTTCACCGTTCGGAATGACAAATAATTCTCCCGATGGAGATCTTAATAAGGAAGTGCGCAGATTGATTGCCTCAACTACGCCTTCCATTCCAAGAAGTTCCACCTTTTCTCCAACAGCAAATGTATCTTCAAATATAAAACCCACACCAGTCATAATGTCACTGATTAAGGGTCGGGCTGCCAATCCAAAAGCTGCACTAAAAAGACCGACTGTCCAAACCAGCGTTTCTGTGGAAACAAATAAACCTACACTGGCAATGCCAGCAAAGATGTAAGCAAGCATACCTATTCCGGAAGCAATTAAGCTCTGTAATGTTTCCCTTCTTTCAGGTTTGCGACCCAACCCGGGGCGGTAGCGTAAAATGACGGATAATGGCTTTACAAACCATCCCGAAATTCGTTGTATTAACCAGGCTATCAAAAAGAAAAGCAAAATTTTTACAATTTTAACTAACCAGGGATATTGCTCAAGTAAAGAGATCAATTGAGTCATTCATTCCTCATTGAAAGAAAGTTTTTTAACATTTAATATAACATATCCCTATCTGGTTTCATTTGTAAATTGATTGGGAAATTTAGAATATTCTGAAAGGTGATTTTGATTGTATACGATCATTTGCATGACTAGCGCATTATGTTAGAATTATTAAGGTATTAACCGCAATTTGAAAGCGGGAGGTTTTCATGTCTGTCGACAAAATGGTTGAAGTCATCATTGACAGTGTACGCGTCAGTTTGACAAACCAGCAAAGAATCGTTGTTTTGCGAGAAGTAAATACGGAACGTTATCTACCCATCTGGATTGGTCCATACGAAGCAGAATCAATCACTATCGCACTTCAGGAAATTGAAGTTTCGCGACCTCAAACCCATGATTTAGTGAAAAATTTGCTCAATCAATTGCATGCAAGAATTTTACGCGTGGAAGTACTTTCGCTCAAAGATGATGTTTTTTATGGAATTCTGGTCGTTGAATGTAATGAACAAATTGTAGAGATCGATTCACGTCCTTCGGATGCGTTAGCGATTGCTGCGAGAACACACTCAAAAATTCTGGTCTCCGAAGAAGTAATGGGTATCGCCGGGATCGTTCCGGAAATGGATATTCATGAACAAGACGAAGGGACAACTCAAAATCAGCAAAATATTGAAACTGTAGATGATGAAATTGAAAGTGAAGAACGACTTTCTGTTTTTGAAGATTTTTTAGGTTCATTGGATATCGGTGGATTGGATGATCTTGATACACCAGAAGAACCTCCGGAAGATCAGGACCCCCAACTGTAAAAATAAGCGCTTCGGCGCTTTTTTTTCTTAAAAATTTAAGAGTTGTCAAATGTCAACTTATAAGATTTCAGATTTATAATTAGTCTAGAATTCGGGGTTATGCTGGTACAATCATGATCCAAATCCCGATAGATGGGTAGATAAATGAGTGATTTTTTCCCACCTGATGAACCAAAATCCATAGACTCCACCCTCCCACACAGCCGGGAAGCAGAAGAAGCTGTTTTGGGTTCCGTGTTAATCAATCCGGAATCATACTTTGATTTATCCCAAAAAATAAAGATTTCTGACTTTTATATCATCAGAAATCAATGGATTTGGGAAGCTTTTAGCACATTAATCGAACGTCGTGTCGGTATTGATTTCCTTACGGTAAGGGAAATGCTGCAGGAAAAAAACCATTTGGATGAAGTGGGTGGCGATTCCTATCTCACCACATTGATCAATCAGACACCGACGTCACTGCATGCTTTGGCTTATGCAGAAATCGTAGAAGAAAACTCCATGCGCCGGCGCATGTTGGAAGCAGCAAACTTGATGGCGAAACAGGCTTTCGACCGAAGTAAAAATGTCAATTCTTTGATCGATGAAGCAGAAAAAGCGGTGTTTGGATTATCGGAAAGACGCATCATTAATGACCTGCAACCAATACAATCGGTATTAAGTGATTATTATGCCAGATTTGATCAGCTCTCTCAGAGATCCGAAGAGATCTATGGTGTACCGACCGGATTTATCGACATTGATAAGCTTTTAGGTGGCCTGCAAAAATCCGATCTGTTGATTATCGCGGGTAGACCAGGCATGGGTAAAACCGGTTTTATGCTTTCTGTTGCTAAAAATGCCGCATTGAAACATAAAAAACATGTCGCTGTGTTTTCTTTGGAAATGGCAAATGAGCAACTGGTGCAAAGGCTTATTTCCCAGGAAACAGGAATTGATACCCAAAGATTACGCAGTGGTCAATTAAAAGATGATGAATATGGAAAATTCAATGTCGCCATTGAAGTTTTAGGAGACACCAAAATATGGTTGGATGATACACCCGCCATTACACCTTTGTCTTTACGAACAAAGTGCAGGCGGTTACATATGGAAAACCAACTGGATCTGATCATTGTAGATTACCTGCAATTGATGTCCGGTGATCTGCGCACAGACAATCGCGTACAGGAAGTATCGTATATTTCCAGAAATTTGAAAGTACTAGCGCGTGAATTAAATGTACCGGTTCTTGTTGGCGCACAGCTTTCCCGTGCTGTGGAACAACGGGTGGATAAGCGACCTGTGCTGTCGGATTTGCGGGAATCCGGTTCACTGGAGCAGGATGCGGATATCGTTATGTTTATCCATCGACCAGATGCAATGGATGCAGATAGCCCGCGCCAAAATATCGCTGAAATTATCGTGGCAAAACATAGGAACGGACCGACGCACACGGGCATAGAATTGGTATTTCTCAACAACTTAGCCCGTTTTGAAAATGCTGCTCCGATGATTAAAAGTTAACCAGGGTGAATAATTTATGAAAACATTCGCCGGCTTTACAAACAACAAAGACCGACTGACTACTATACCTGCTAGCTTTATAACTGATTTATTGCCCCTGATTGACCATTTACATGAGTTAAAGGTTACTTTATATGCAATCTGGTTTTTGGAGCAGCAAGAAGGTAATTTAAAAAATATCCATTTCAACCATTTCCGGAATGATCCTGTTTTCATGGCAGGTATGGGAGAGTCCCCCAAAAATTCGCTGGATAACCTGATTGAGGCTTTAGAAAGAGCTTGTGAACGGGGAAGTCTTCTATGTTATAAGCCGGAAAATTCTTCCCTGCTCGATGGAACATTTTTTATCAATTCACCAAAGGGAAGAGCTGCATTCAAAGCGGTGAAACAAGGTAGTTGGGCACCTCAGAATCAGGATCAGGCAGTATTGATCCCGACACCTGAACGACCAAACATTTATAAATTATATGAGTCAAACATAGGGCCTTTAACACCCATGATTGCCGACACACTACAAGAGGCAGAAGAAAAATATCCATTCGATTGGATTGAACAAGCAATTCAAATAGCAGTCCAGAATAATGTGCGACGATGGCGTTACATAGAAGCCATTTTGACTTCCTGGAAAGAAAGAGGGCGCGATGAAAAAGATCGAAGAGACACTCAAGAAGATCCAAGACGATTCATTGATGGGGAATATGGTGAATTCTTCAAACACTGAACCAATGCCATACAATGATAACGCTACCGTTTGCCCAATTTGTGGAGGGATAGGATGGATTCGAAAAGATGTACCCATCGATCATCCGGAATTCGGGAAAATGCAGGTTTGTGATTGCAAACAAATTGAAGTTGCCCGCCATACCTATGAGCGCTTGTTCCAATTAAGTAATTTGCAAGCGTTTCAGAAAATGACACTCCAGAATTTCAGAACAGAAGGACGCATGGGGTTGGGCGATCAACAGGTTTCTTCCCTTCAAATTGCTGTAAACCAATCCACCCATTTTTCTCAGAATCCCAATGGCTGGCTGTTTCTGATGGGTACTTATGGCAGTGGAAAAACCCATCTGGCTGCTGGTATTGCGAATGAGGTGCTTTCGATGGGTTCTCCCGTTCTCTTTTTAACCGTACCTGATTTGTTGGATTGGTTGCGCTATTCTTATGGCAGTAATGAAACAAATTTTGAAGACCGGTTTGAAGAAATACGTAATATTCGTCTTCTGGTTTTAGATGACCTGGGAACACAAAATGCTACGCCCTGGGCAGAAGAAAAACTTTATCAAATTCTCAATCATCGCTATATTAACCGTTTACCGACAGTGATCACCACCAATCAGGAATTGGTTGAAATTGAAGGTCGCATTCGATCCCGATTGCAGGATCCGGATCTCGTAACAATTGTCAGAATATTGGCACCGGATTTCCGTTCACCGATACGTGATGAGCGACGCACCATCTCTACCCTGGAACTTCTTGGCGATTGCACGTTTGGAACTTTCAATATGCGCGATCACGAAAAACTTGATCAGGACCAAAAACGCAGCCTTTCTCTGGCATTTTCTGCAGCGAGTGAGTTTGCAGAAAATCCACGTGGATGGATTGTTTTTGCCGGGCAATATGGTTGTGGAAAAACGCATCTGGCTGCTGCAATTGGAAACTATCGGACTGCTGCAGGCGAAGAACCGATTTTTGTTGTTGTCCCGGATTTCCTGGATCATTTACGCGCCACTTTTAACCCAAATAGCAGCATTTCTTATGATCATTTATTTGAACAGGTTCGCAATGCGCAAATGTTGATATTAGATGATTTAGGAACTCAATCTGCGACACCCTGGGCAAGAGAAAAACTTTACCAGATTTTTAATCATCGTTATAACGCCAAACTTCCAACGGTAATTACAACCTCTAATCAATTGGGCGAAATGGACCCGCGAATACGAAGTCGCATGCTAGATAATCGCGTTTGTTCACTTTATGCCATATTAGCACCTGCATATTCGCGTTCGGCTGAAAATTCAAACCGTCAAAATAAAAAACGGTCTTAATAACCGAACGAAAGGACAGTTGCAAACCGGTTAGAAGATTGATTTTGCTTCTGCGAAGAATCCCTACTATATGATATAGAAAGGAAAGTATCGTATGGAAAAGCAAAATCGTTTGATTGTCATATACACAATGTTTATCGGTTTATCAATAGTGGGACTGTGGATTATGCTATTAATAACCGGCCAGGTACCAGAATTATCAACAACGCCTTTCACGGCTGTAACACACATTTCTGCAGAATTAACTACAGGCTTTCTGTTGCTTTTAACTGGCCTGGGATTGATACGGAACAGGATGTGGGCAAATCGCATGCTGCCATTTTCATTGGGCATGTTGCTTTATGCGGTTGTTCAGGCAATTGGTTATTATATTGATCATTTATCCATTATCTTTATCTTATTTTTTGGGGTGTTAATTATCCTGACTACTTTATCCATTTTTCGTAGAATTGTTACATGAAAATATCTTTAATTTTCATTTCGAAAAAAGAAATTGTAGAGGAATAAACCCTTAATCGATGACTCGCTCCGGTGTAATTCTCATTGATAACAATAAAATTGCTTTAATCGAAAGAATTAGAGATGCAAAGCATTATTATGTTTTCCCTGGTGGGCAAGTCGAAAAGGGAGAATTGTTGGAAGATGCAGCTATACGTGAGGCGATGGAAGAACTCGGACTAGCTGTTAAAATCAAGAGATTAGCTGCTATTATCCAATTCCAAAACGAAATCCAATATTACTACTTGGTAGAATCCTTATCCGGACTATTTGGTTCTGGGACTGGTCCTGAAATGGTTGGGACTTACCCGCCAGAAAACGGCACCTATAAAGCGGTGTGGTTACCAATAGAAAATCTGAACAAATTTACGATTCTTCCACCACCACTATGCAAACTAATCATCCAATATAAAAATGGCGTTTGGCCAGTCTTGCCAATCGAATTATATGAGGACTCCAATTGAGCGGCATCGGGATTTTGTTAGTAAATACAGGTTCTCCCGATACACCAAACGTCGATGATATTAAAAAATATTTAGTTCAATTCTTAATGGATCCACACATTGTCGGTTTGCCGACCTGGTTCTGGAAACCATTCTTAAATTTTTTCCTTCTTCCTGTAAGAGCGCCAAAATCATCACGCAGATATCAAACCATTTGGGGTAAAAATGGAAGCCCGCTGACCAGTACCACGCAGCATTTATCTTTACTGGTGGAAGTAGAACTCAATAGAATAGGGGATGACCAATTTTCTGTCTTGCCGGCGATGCGATATGGCAACCCTTCCATTTCAAACCAATTAGAAAAATTAGAAAAATCGGATATGGAAAAGATTATCGTTCTGCCGTTATTTCCGCAGACATCGTACACAACCACTGAATCGATTCGAGAAGAAATAAGTCGATTCTCATCCAGTAAACCAATCCTGTTTATTGATGGTTATTGGAATCATCCTGCTTATTTGTTTGCAATCAATTCACATCTGGATTTTCACCAGAAAAATCTACCAAAAGCAGATAAGATCTTATTTAGTTTTCATGGAATACCAGAGATTAAAACCCGAATTAAGGATACGTATGAAGGACAATGCCGAAAAACTGCCAGCAATATTGCAGAAACATTATCTTTGCCGAAAAGTTCATGGGATATTGGCTTTCAATCCAAATTTGGTCCCGGGAAATGGATTGAGCCTTCAACCAGGCTAGTACTTAAGCAATATGCAAAAAATGGTGTTGAATCTGTGCAAGTGTTTTGCCCTGGTTTTGCAGTTGATTGTCTAGAAACTTTACATGAAATTGATATCGAACTAAAAGAGACATTTTTTAGATCCGGTGGTAAAAACTTTCAATACATTCCAGCACTGAATGCGGGTATTGATCATCGCAAAGCGTTGGTTCAAATTATTTCAAGTAAATTAATGAATTATTCATCTGATAATAAGGTCTGAACTCCTATTATAATTAGAATGAGTTGTTCAATTCTTGTATTCGGGAGTAAAAGATGCCTTCCCTGTATCCGGTGAAAATCAAGGGATTCGAAAATAAAAAGATCGAGCTGGAATCCTCCGGATTTTTCAGCCCGGTAAAAATTCTTGTAAATGGCGTTAAAGCAGAACCCGGATCCAAAAATAATGAGGTCATTCTTCGAAAAGATGATGGATCAAAAGTAAGCATTTTTATTCAAAATGCTTTTTTTGATACTGTGCCACGATTACTCGTTAATGGGGAAACCCAAATCGTGGTCCCACCATTAAAATGGTACCAATATGTCTTTTGTGGACTGACCCTGTTTCTCGTTTTTTATGGTGGCGCGATTGGTGCTGTATTATGTATGGTCGGTTTCTTAATCAATATCCGCACCATGCGCAATAGCTGGCGCATTCCCTGGAAATATCTAGCCATTTTATTAACTCATATTATTGTTTTTGTTGTTTACATTGCCGTTTCTTTGTTGATCACAGTATTGACCACGGGGTAATAAAGGCGATAGCACTTCTTAAACAAGCAAAGCGCAAGATTATTATTAAAACAATCACAATCCATTGAAACCATAGCCTACACAAATAATTTAATTCTTTTCTGCACTTTGTTAGACTAATCATCAGATCAACAAAATGGCAGTATTCGTTGTTGGGAGGTGGACAAGTATGGAACAGTCATCAAGTTATGATGTTGCAATCATCGGGGGTGGAATCGTCGGACTTGCAACAGCAATGGCATTGCTCAAACATTTTAAAATATCACTCGTCATTCTGGAAACGGAAGATCAAGTAGCTGCACATCAAACCGGGCATAATAGCGGTGTTATTCATTCCGGCCTTTACTATAAACCAGGCTCTTTGAAAGCAATCAATTGTGTCAGTGGAAGAGACGCAATGTATCGTTTTTGCGAAGAACAAAACATCATCCACGAACGATGTGGCAAAATTGTTATTGCAACTTCCCAAAATGAAATTCCTTCTTTGAATTTACTGGAAGAACGTGGTCGCGCGAATGATCTGGTTGGGATGAAAAGATTAAAAGCGGAAGAAATTAAAGAGTATGAACCTTATGTAAATGGAATTGATGGTCTTTTTATCCCTCAAACCGGGATTGTGGACTATACAGATGTTTCCAAAGCCTATGCCAGAATTATTCAGGAAATGGGAGGTTTCATCAAGACAGGCACCAAAGTAACCGGTTTCAAAAAAGAACAAAACGAATTCGTTTTAGAAACAAGTAATGATCCCGTAAAAACAAAAAATATTATCAATTGTGCCGGCCTGCAATCCGACCGGGTGGCAAAGTTATGCGGCATTAAACCCGGATTACAAATTTTACCTTTCCGGGGTGAGTATTACGAAATCAAACCGGAAAAAGAATATCTGGTAAAGAATTTGGTTTATCCTGTTCCGGATGTTCGCTTTCCATTCCTGGGGGTACATTTTACACGGATGGCAAAAGGCGGTGTTGAGGCAGGACCAAATGCGGTACTGGCATTTAAGCGGGAAGGCTATAAAAAAAGTGATATATCCATCCCGGATGTTGCCCAATTCAGTACGTATATTGGCTTCTGGAAGATGGCAATAAAATACTGGCAAATGAGTATTTCCGAAACTTATCGCTCCTATAGCAAAAAGGCGTTTGTCAAAGCATTAAAACGATTAATACCCGAACTGGAAATGGATGATGTTGTT
>CAZPIM010000037.1:4105-10698 GCA_964586385.1 uncultured Anaerolineaceae bacterium | reverse complement strand
CCGTAGAAAAAACCAATCAACAGGATTCTCAATAATACCGGTCTGGTTTTCATCATTCCAAGACCATTGATTAATGTCGATTTAAAAGAAGCAAAAGTATTACTTTGATCTTTTTCGATACGTTTAAATCCATGCTCTTTCATAAAAGCGATTAAATAAAAACCCAGGAAAATAAAAAATATCCCACCCATTATCATAGGGATGTTCATTCCCCAAAGCGTTGCGAATAAAACGCTAAAACCAATCGCAACCAAACCGCCTGCTTGTTGTAATTGTGTCGCTCGCAAAAATGCGGTTGCCGCTTTTTCTTCTCCAATTTCATCCGTGATCCAGGCTTGTAATGCTCCACTCGTGAACGTATATCCAATACCCCATAAAACCTGGGCAAGTAAAATCATGAAAAACAGCGGGAAAAATGCCTGAACTAAAAATCCAATTCCAATTAAAAACACACCAATAATGATGCTTAATTTTCTGGAAATAGTATCCGCGACTATTCCGGTTGGTACTTCGAAAATAAAAATAGCTAGTTCCAAAGTCGTTCCAACCAGAACCATTTCCAACGGTGTCAATTTGGCAATCACGACAAAATAAATCATATTGACGGTAAAGACCAGAGTCATGAATGCCTGAGAACAAATACTATAAATAATAAAAACAGAATACGCTTGATTTTTTGGATTCATGTTACTCTTTTGGATCTTTTCTGTTTACTATTCATAAAAAATGCTTGCCTTCATTCTGCTCTATCCCATTACAAAGTTGCCAATAACATCATTAATCCACCAGCCAAACTACAAAAGACATTGACCCAATCGTTATTCAACCAATGCCATCCACGTAAATATTCCGTGCTCGAACCGCAAACATGTTCTGGAAAACGTTCGGTCTCTTTTTTACAAACCGGGCAATAATAAATTTTCTGGAACGTAGCCCCTAAAAACGAATCAACCAGACTGCCGAAAAGACCAGCCAAACCAATTGCGAAGATTTGCAGAAACCAATTAGTTTCCTTTAATGGGGTGACAGATCCAGGCCAGAAAATTAATGCCAATGCCCCAATTAGAAGTGAACCTAACAATGCTGCCAAAGTTCCTTCGATTGAGATACCACCTGAAGTTCCTTTTTCTACTTTTTTACCAGTGATCATGTGGATTGGAGCCAACTTACTAAAAACCCCCAATTCGGTTGCCCAGGTATCTGCATTCACTGCGGCGAGCGTGCCGGCAAATGCCATCCAGGGAAATGCTTCATCAGGGAAGAATAAATGAAGAATAACAAAAAAACCTGCAACGCCTCCATTTGCAAAAACCTGACCCATATCTCGCGTAGAGCCTTTGGCATATTTTTCATTTATTGCAGATTTTTGGTGACTCAATAATTTGGATAAACCACTTGATGAAATAAAAAAACCCATTAATAGGATCGCCCAGGATAAACCGCCAAATCCAAAAATCACTGTACCTAAAATCAGTGCTCCCCATGCCCCACTTTTACTCAATAATCGAAAGCGATAAGAAAGACTTGCGATTGCACAGGCCAGAATAAAGCCAATAATTACCTGCAAAAAAGAAAATGTATCCATCATGCTGCCAGTGAATGTAAAATGACAGACAAAATTAGTAACAAAGGTGTAATCACTCCACCCAGCCATAATAAGTAGGCGGTTAATTTAGCGTCCTCTTTACGGAAAAAAAATAATCCAATCACCAGGTCCGTTATAAAAACCAACGTAGCGAGAACCGGTAAAAGTAAAATTTGTTCTGAGGGTACTAAAATGGATGGTGTGCCATCCGGGTTATAACCAAGTGGTAATTGTGTTTTATTTGCAACTACAAAACCAGTGATAATCCAAAGTGTAAAGGTGAGTGCAGAACTCGTCATAAGAATGATTTTTGCACTACGATTTTTCCAGACCTGACGTAAAAACGCCGCCGGTCTTGCAGATCGGGAAGGGATAGGTGAGAGTGATCCTAATTCCAAAATCCGTTGAAATGACGCAATAAATGCTTTTGGATCTTGTGGTGAAATTGCATATATTTTCTGGTGCGTCGCGATCAGGACGAATTTCTCGGGAGAAGAAGCGATAAATTCCACCAATCCCAAATTTGATATTTCTTTATGGCCAAGAATCGCCCCGTTCCAAATAAATGGCGGTAAAGTCACATGAAAACCCGACTCATTGGCCAGCCTTACCCATTCAACGGTGTTAACAGGAATATCTTCTAATCGCAATCCCCATCGCAATTTTAAACCATCCCGTTCCAGCAAATAGCGGGCGTTGAGTAATGCATATATCCGGTATCCAAAAACAGGTATTGCGATAAAAATACCCACCAGAATCATCATGAGTAAAACAAATAGACTACCTTGTGCACGCGTTGATGCGATCCAATAAATGCCAATTCCAGAAAATAAAAGAATAAACAGGACAATCCCATGAAAAATTACACCGGATTTTCTTTCTGGTTCGAAGACTTGAAATTGGTCAGGTATGGACAATGGCTTTTCTCAAAAATGGATTTTTAGCTTTTTCAATATTCTGATACGGATTTTAACATGTCTTCATCAAACTTATCTCAAAGAAATGCTACCAAAGGGTCATGAAGATTTGTCATCAAAAACTACTATTCAGTTGAGATGACCGCCGAACTGCCGCCATTTTCAGCGGGAGAAATCATAATGGTAAATGTTTTGTTATCTTTTTCAAAAACAATGATATATACATTCTCGAATTCAGAGTAATCTTTCTGAGAAAAACCATTTTCAGAAAGGTTTTTTACGAAAAAATCTGCCAGGATTGCAGGTTCTTCCATTGATGTAAAGGAAATCAGCGATTCAAACACATTTATATTTTGAGCATTTTCCGGTAAAGGAATTCCAAAATTATCTTTGGAGGAAGATAAACATTTCGCCGGCAGTTCGATTTTTTCCACACGATTTGCGTCGTGTAAATCATATTCCCAGGTCAATCTTCCATTTACAGTGCTGTCATTATTGATAAGGGATGAAGTTTCCCCTTCTGCTTCTCCATAAAAGCGAACGACGTAATCACCTTGTTGAGCGAACCAAATCTCAGCTTTTTTTGTTTGGAGATTGGACCCTTTGAATGACGAATCGCTAACGGAATAATGATTTGTCAAAATGTCATTTACGGTAACACCTTCTTCAATTAATTCACCACGTTTAACATCCTTGAAAAAATGTTCGGGAGATAATGAGTCGAAATTAAATGTCGTTTGATCAGGACCAGTGACATTGGAAAAACTGATACAGGTTGAATCATCACCGGATTCAAGACTTTGATCCCAAAAATAATTTTGAAAATCAATTGTATAGATGTCTATGTTTTGTTTTTGTAATTGGTTGCTTTCACTAAGAAGTTTGAAGTGAAAAGCCCCTAAATCCTGGATTACTTCCTGAGATATGGTTGTTTTTTCTTTTACTTCAATGCCATTTTGATCGAGTCCGCTAAGTGATGTTGTGAATGTCGTCCAATAAGAGCTAAGATTGCCGGGGTTACCAGGTAAGTTACTTGGTGTCGGTGACTGGGATGCGTTTTCCGGTGTTGATTCCATCCGATCCGAATTGCCATTATTCGGTTCGGAAGTCTCGACATTGGTGAATGAAGATTCTTCCTGATCCGAATTCTGTATGTTGACAAATGGAATATTTTCTATAATAGAAAAGATAAAATTTCGTGAACATCCCAAGCTGGAGATTGCCAGAATTCCGATAAGGAAAAATAAAACCCGGTTTTTCTTCAATTATCCTCCCCAATTCCTGGTGCTCAACATAATAAAAGAAAAAAATTATTGTTCAAAACCAAACGAAAACCAGTCTCATAGAAATGCGATCCACATTGAAAATGCATGATAGAGTCCGGATACCAAAACATGCCTGCTTTTATACATGATCCATCCCAATAAAAAGCTCTGCAGCATTAATAAGACGAGTGAAATCCAGAATGTTTGAGTACCCCAACCGAGAATTGTTAAAAATGGTAAACGCCAAACGATAAAAATGATCGATGAGATTGCCCAGCCCTGATATTTTCCAAAATATGACATCAAGCGCATTTGAATATATCCACGAAAGGCAGATTCTTCTGCCAGTGCAATTACGAGACATAAAATTAATGCATTAATTGCATCCTGAGGAATACCTTTAAATAAACCCAGGAATTCACCGCGTAAAAAAAGTGTCAGCATAATCAGCGCCAGTCCAAATTGTAAGGCTGGCCGTATCAAATTCTTATGCCAACCCATGCTGCGAAAGGGTTGGCCACGATATCTCGTCAATATTACGACTACCAATGCTGCAATTAAGGCAGCAAAAGCCAGCTTAAGCAAATCGTTTAATGAAGTTGAAAAATTAAATGATTCTGCACGCAACCATGAGGAACCAAAAAAGTAAAAAAGACTGGCGAAAACTAATAGAAAAACAGATACAGCGGACGCAAATTTCACTTCGCGTTGTGGATATTTGAATCCAACCGGTGTAACTGTGCTAATTCTGGGGCTTAATGCCAACAACATGGCTACTGCCAATGCGCCACACATTTCTGCCAATCTGGTGATAATTTCTTGTGTTATCATGCATCACCCCTGAGTTGTCGGTTGGTCATTGCTATTCTGATTATCAATCATTTCCATCGATAAAGGTTTTTCATCCTGGAGGTTCAATTCAACACGATCTTCCATCCTAACCTGGCCACGTAAAAATGCACCTTCTTCCGTAGAAAAAGCAACCGTTGTTACATCTCCCCAGACTCTGCCGGTACTCCTGATTTCCAGTTTTTCTGCGGTAATATTTCCTTTCACGGCACCGGCCACTATGACTGTGTTTGCCTTTAATTCTTCACAATTTACACGGCCAGTTTCGCCAACGACGATGAGACCACGGACAGTAATCTCTCCTTCAAAAGCACCTTCAATTCGAACTCCGCCACTACCGCGCAAATTCCCTTTCCAGGTGATCCCCGGGCCAAGAACAGAAGTTACCCGATCAATTTGCTGTAATTGTGGTGCTGCTGCTGGAGGCGTTTTTCGAAACATAAATTTACTCCTAATAGTGTAAAAATCACTCGTAATTAAAAAATCATTTCATCGTAACTATTCTACTATTGATATCCTATGGAAAAGCTCACCATCATACCTTGATCAAAAAAGTAGTTCATATTTATTTTAACAAAAAAACCTGGAATTCACCTTTTTGTTCATAATCTTGCATGATATCCCAGGCAGATTTTTGTAAAATTTGAATTACCGGATCACTTATGGTCACGATTTGATCCGGTTGATCATAACCGATGGATGTTTTTGCTGAAAGTCCCAGAGGAGAATTCCCAGTAATTGCGGAATAAAAAACACATGCGGTCAAATACACTCCTTCAGCGGATGGATGTAAGCCATCAGAAGCATATAATTGAATTTCCGGATGTTCTTTTAATACCATTTCCCACACTGGAGCAACAGGTATCATCGCCAGCTTTTGTTGCCAGGCAAATTGATGTACTAATACATCCATTTGATCTCGTTTTTCGATCGAATCAACCTTTGAAAACCAGGGATAGATCAAAACTACTTCGGTATTTTCATTTTTAATTTTTTCAACCCATTGATCAGCGTTTGTTAAGAATTCTTCGGTTGAAAATGATTTTTCCACGCCATACATCTGTAAAAACACAAAAACATTCTTCTTTTCACTGTAATTTTTGAGAAATTCGGATGAAACAGGAGGATATGAAAGTAAGTTTCGTGGTGAAATAATCCGTTCCATTTCTAACTGTTTTTCATACCCGCCAATTTCTAAAAATAATAATACCTGCATATCCAACGGACCAGTTGATAAGCTATCATCACCAATCCATACGAAATAATCTGTTCCGTCATCACTCGCAACCGGGGTTTGACGAACTTGACAGCCGTTTGATAAAAGTGAAAGAGTAAAAATGAATAAAAAGAACAGGTTTCTGATATTCAAATTGTTTCCACCCAAAATCTCCAGGGTTTACTTCGCCAGGGCTCAGGTGTGCGATCGATTCCAATTCGGGGTCCATGAATAATGCGCGATTTATCGATATGGGCACCTTCTTCAATCCATAAACCCGATTTAGAATTTGACAAATTAACCCCATTTTGCGACTTATCGATCATTAACGCTTTGGTAAGTTTCGCTGGCCCATCAACCCAATGTTGTTTGTCAATCCCTTGACGATTATTGGCAATAAATTCCAACCCGGTATCCGGAATAATTGCCCGAATGAGAACTGCTGCAGCATAGCCTTCTTCACCAGTGACCACATTAAAACACCAATGCATACCATATGTGAAATACACGTAGGCAAATCCAGGGGGACCGAACATAACGGCAGTGCGATTGGTTTTCCCGACACGCGCATGGCAAGCTAAATCAGACATTCCGTCGTAGGCTTCGGTCTCACAAATCAAACCGGAGATTTGGAAACCATTCATCTGTCGGACAAGACGTTTGCCAATCAAATCATAAGCGACTTCAATCACTTGACGATTGTAAAAACTTTGATTGAGGGGATATTCTGGCATTCTCTTTGTATTGTACATGAACAAAAA
>CAZPIM010000037.1:0-4005 GCA_964586385.1 uncultured Anaerolineaceae bacterium | reverse complement strand
CTGGGATGGCGATTTCCCAACCCGATCATGGAAAGTAAGTACGGAGTCGACCCTATGGGAATTACGGCAGAGAATCTGGCCGAACAATATCAAATTTCACGTGAAGCACAGGATATCTTTGCATATCATAGCCATATGAAAGCAATTGCAGCAATCGATGCAGGCTTTTTTCAAAACGAAATAATACCGGTGCGTGTTCCACAGCGTAATGGACAGGAAATACTCGTCAATCAGGATGAACGACCAAGACGGGATACCACCATGGAAAAATTGTCACAACTCAAACCTGCTTTTAAAAAAGACGGCAGTGTAACCGGTGGAAATTCTTCCGGATTGAATGATGGCGCTTCTGCAGTTCTTTTAATGAGTGGAAACAAAGCAAAAGAACTTAACTTAACCCCGATCGCCCGCTGGGTAGGGAGTGCATCGGCAGGTGTTCCGCCGCGGATCATGGGAATTGGCCCGGTACCGGCTACCAGAAAATTACTCACAAAAACCGGTCTATCCATTCAGGATCTTGATTTGGTTGAAATTAATGAAGCCTTTGCTACACAAACCCTGGCGGTAATAAAAGAATTAGAATTAAATGAAGAGATTATCAATGTCAACGGAGGAGCTATTGCACTTGGCCATGCCCTTGGTTGCTCTGGGGCACGGATTTTGACTACCCTTTTACACGAAATGAAACGCAGATCAACATTATCCTCTCCCCCAAGGTATGGTTTAGCGACACTATGTGTCGGTGTTGGTCAGGGCGAAGCCACAATTGTGGAAAGGATGGGATGATGCGTGTCTTAGTCACTGGTTCCACCGGATTTGTTGGCGGTTCGATTTGCCAGGGTTTAATAGACAAGTCTTACATTGTTAGGGCATTTCATCGGCCAACGAGCAATTTGGCAATGTTGAAAGATTTGCCAGTAGAGCATGCCATTGGAGATCTTACCAACAGGGAAAGTATTCAGGCAGCCATGCAGGATGTCGATATTGTCATCCATTCCGCTGCAATGATGGACTCAAGCAATCTTCCCGGCAAAATGTATACTGTTACTGTAGAAGGAACGCGCACCATACTGGAGGTCGCCTTGGAATATGGTGTAAAAAGGTTCGTTCACACCAGTTCAGTGGCTGCATTGGGGGTGCCGATAGAAGATAACAACCATCAATCTCCTGAAAAAGCACTCCTAATGGACGAGAATCATAGCTGGAATTATCGATCGGATTATTGGCCATACGGTTACTGTAAATATTTGGCAGAACTCGAGGTTCAAAAAGCTGTCAGCATGGGATTGGATGCCGTCATCGTAAATCCTTCCGTCGTCATGGGTCCCGGGGATATTTATCGCAAATCAAGTTCTATAATTGTCAGATTAGCGAAGAAACAAATACCATTTATACCGACCGGTGGTTTAAATGTCATTCATATCAAAGATGTAGTAGAAGGGCATATATCCGCAATTGAAAAGGCGCGTATCGGCGAAAGATATATACTTGCAGCAACGAATATATCCATTCTGGAATACATTCAAAAAATCAGTGAACTGCTGAAAGTCCCCGCTCCACGATTAATTGTTCCTGGCAAAGTCATTCGGAAATTTGCCAACCCGATGAAGTTACTCCACCCCATATTGAATTTACCTGTGTCTGTGGATTATTTTCATCTGGCTGGTTATGGATTCTATTATTCCAATACAAAAACATTAAATGAACTGATGGTCCCAATGCCGAAAAACATCGAAGAAACAATTGAAAATTCGATCCAATGGTTAAAAAGTGAAAATATGTTTTAGAGAAAAAAACTGAATAATTGTATCGTTATAAATAAGACAATATTTATAATTTGGTATCTTTTTTTTCGTTTTTCCCGATAAACTCCCAAATCTAAACAAAACTCCCTTGAAGTTCACATACGGATTTTGGATAATTTAATCGGTCAATCCTCGTTTCATTCCCAAAAAATTCCAACTTCATTCCAAAATTTAATCAATTTAATGCTTTTTATACAACAGCCCATCGAGGTTTTTCTTTCGTAGGAGGTGGATAAGAATTTTTCGATTGGAATAAGAATATATTCGTTTAAAAAATTTTCATGGAGGTTTAAAATGACTTTAGGTGGTTATGCAAATCGAATTGCACATGTTGATCTTACGAATAAAACAGTAGCATATAAACCGGTTCCCGAAGAAGCCGCAAAGAAATATATTGGCGCACGTGGACTTGGTGATTGGTTTGTTTTTCAAAATGGACCAAAAGTCGATCCATTGTCCCCTGACAATATCCTATGCTTCATGAATGGACCTTTGACCGGGACAGAAGCAAATATGAGCGGCAGAATGGCCGTGGTGACTAAAAGCCCCTTAACTGGCACCATAACGGACAGCCATCATGGTGGTTGGTCAGCTGCACGTCTGCGCTGGGCAGGTTTTGATGGATTAATCTTTAAAGGAAAAGCAGACAAACCGGTTTATCTTTACATTGAAAACGATAAAGCCGAGATCCTGGATGCCAGTGAAGTATGGGGCAAAGGTGTACATGCCACTATGGCGTATTTCAAAGAGAAATATGGCGAAAAGGACCTTTCTGTTATTGCAATCGGAGAAGCGGGCGAAAATCTGGTTAAATTTGCTTGTTGGATAAACGAAAATGATCGGGCGAGCGGCCGTGGCGGCACTGGTTGTGTAGGTGGTAGTAAAAATCTTAAAGCCATTGTCATCAAAGCCGAAAAAAGCATGTTCAAGGCAGCGGATCGGGAAGCCTGGAAAGCTGCCCACAAACGGGCATTAGCCACCATTATGGATGAAGCCAACGTCACCAGCCCCCGCAAAGGTGGTCTGTCGGTTTACGGCACGAATGTTCTTATGAACATAACGAATTCAATTGGTGGATTACCTACTATGAATGCTCAAGTAACCTCATTTGGTGAAAAAGCGGAATTAATTTCAGGCGAATATATCGAACAAAATCTTTTGGTTTCAAATCCAACCTGCCATGCTTGCCCTGTTGCCTGCAAAAAGGAAGTAGAAGTAAAAGATGGTCCTTACGCCGGATTAAGAATGGAAAGTGTTGAGTATGAACCCGCCTGGTCCGTTGGTGCCAATTGTGGCAACAGTGATGCACGGCTTGTGGCAAAAATGATTGACCTGGCCAATGACCATGGATTTGATGCAATCGAAATTGGTGGTGTGTTAAGTGCTTATATGGAAGCCACCGAAAAGGGTTACACAAATGGTGATGGTGGTCTTAAATGGGCTGATGCAGAACGCATGGTGGAATTATGCGGCATGATCGCTTGCCGTAAAGGCATAGGAGATAAACTGGCTGAAGGAACCACAAAGACCGCTGCATATTTTGGACATCCTGAGTTGGCTATGGC
Organism: uncultured Anaerolineaceae bacterium; assembly: GCA_964586385.1. Taxonomy (GTDB): domain Bacteria; phylum Chloroflexota; class Anaerolineae; order Anaerolineales; family Anaerolineaceae; genus UBA6170. The sequence continues at coordinate 635 of CAZPIM010000037.1, read as the reverse complement.
AGTTAAAGGTCAATGTATTCCAGCTTATGATCCGCGTGGCTTAAAAGGTATGGGTTTGGGCTATGCCACCAGTAATCGAGGAGCTTGCCATTTGCGTGGTTACTCACCCGCTTCCGAATTAGGATTAATTCCATTGAAAACTGATCCATTAGCCTGGAAGGACAAAGGCTGGCTATTAAAACTCCTGCAAGACCTGCACGCTTTTTCTGACAGTATGGATCTTTGCAAATTCAGTGCTTTTGCAGAAGGTGGTGATGAATACGCTGCACAATATGCAGCTATTGTTGGTGTGCCATTTACCGTCGATGATGTGCTGAAAACAGGAGAGCGCATTTATAACCTGGAACGGTATTACAACAATCTGAATGGTTTCCGCGAAGGCAGTGACACTTTACCGGATCGATTCCTTAAAGAACCTTCCACCATGCCCGGATCATTGGGCCATGTCTGCGAGCTGGATTTGATGCTCAAAGAATATTACGATTTACGTGGATGGGAGAATGGGGTTGTGCCTGAGAAGAAATTGAAAGAATTAGAAATCCTCTAATTCAATCCTGACTTGTAAAAAAAGAAGCTGGCCAAATAATCGCCAGCTTCTTTTTTTATCCACCTGCACGCATTAATTTTTGTTCCAA
>CAZPIM010000036.1:21842-26864 GCA_964586385.1 uncultured Anaerolineaceae bacterium | reverse complement strand
AATTTGCAGGCTACCGGCGACGACGTTACCCAGGAATTATGTCTGGCGCTATATAACGATCAAAATGAAATTGTTGGCGGAGTGATTTCTGAAATCTTTTGGGGTTGGTACTATATTAATGTTTTATGGGTAAAACCTGAATTGCGTGGATGCGGATATGGGCAAAAATTATTAATTCAGGCAGAAAGTGAAGCACGAAAACGCGGAGCAAAAAATGTTTATTTGGATACCTTTAGCTTTCAGGCACCAGAATTTTATAAAAAGAATGGATATCACGTTTTCGGTGAGTTAAATAATTTCCCGCAAGGTTTTCAACGTTACTTTTTTACGAAAGAATTGTAAAAAGTTTCAGGGGTATTCGAAAACCTCCATATAACAAATATAAAAGATTTTCCTGTAAATTCGGATTTATGAAACACTGAGGAAAAAATGGATTCAAGATTCCTTTTGTATGGCTCTTATGGTTTTGTTGGGCAAGTGATTGCTAAGCACGCGATCCAAAAAGGGTTACTCCCAATTTTATCCGGTCGCGATGAAGTCAAACTCAGCACTCAGGCGCAGAACCTTGGTCTCGAATACCGGGTTTTCAACCTGGAGAATGCTGTTTCAATGGATTCCGCCTTGAAGGATATTCCTTTGGTGTTGCATTGTGCCGGACCCTATATACAAACTTCTAAAATGATGGTGGATGGCTGTCTGCGGACTAATACGCATTATCTGGATCTCACAGGAGAAATTCCGGTTTACCAATCTTTGGCCATGCGAGATGATGAAGGTAAAGAGAAAGGTGTGATGATTCTGCCCGGGGTTGGATTTGATGTCGTACCTACAGATTGTCTGGCTTTGCATTTGAAACAGCGATTACCTTTTGCAACCCAACTTACACTGGCTTTTAGTACGGATGGCCCGGCAGGGCTTCCACCCGGGACGGCGAATACGATGATTGAAATGATCCCGTATGGGAACAAGATCAGAAAAAACGGTCAAATGGTCAATTCGAAAACCGGTTTGGTATCCAGAAGGATTGATTTTGGACAGGGTGAAAAATTGGTCACACAACTGCCATGGGGAGATTCTTTCATGGCGTATTACAGTACTGGAATCCCAAATATCGAAAACTACGCCCAGATCGCTGATGTGATGCGATTGAACTTGTTAATCAGTCAGTTTATCCGCCCACTCTTTAAAATTACTGGCGTTCGATCTTTCTTTAAGAGATTGATGAAATCAGGTTCAACTGAAGAAGAACGCTCAAGAACCAGGACTCATGTTTGGGGTGAGGTTAAAGATGAGCATGGGAATAGCGTTATATCTCGCATGCATGGTCCGGAAGCCGGCGTGGACTGGACAGCCATCTCAGCTTTGGCTGTAGTCGAAAAAGTCCTGGCCAGCCAATTTAAACCTGGGTTTCAAACACCCGCACGCGTTTATGGTGCAGATTTTGTGCTGGAAAGTGATCTGGTTACGCGTGAAGATGTTGTTTAGAAAAGAACACCGAATTTTCGACTAACCAATTATCGCTGTTCTACTTAGCTGCGATAACTATAGGATCCTTCATTTTGGTGATCAGGAATACACTCACAAGCATTAATCCTGCAGCAAGCAATAACGCTGGCGTAAATGTGCCATCTTTGGTTTTGAGGGCTTCCATGATATAGACAAACACCACCGAAGCTTGCCCAAAGAGCTGGATCAGACCATTGGAAGTTCCTTCAGGCGTGGGATGTGTAATTTCTGCGGAATACTGCATTCCAATCGGATTGGGACCAATTAAAAAGAATCCTAACCATAACGAAGATGCGAATAATAACCACGCAGATTGGGCGAAAGTAATACCGATCAATCCCGGAATCGCCAGTAAGAATCCCCATAGGATATATTTCTTGCGCGCATGCTGCTTGTCCGAGAAGGGTGGAATAATCACGGCACCCAAAACTCCAGCCACCAGCATTAGCGCACCAACAGTTCCCGCATCTGAAGGGGTAAAGCCTCGCGGGCGAATGATATTCTCAACCCAGGTGGTGACACCGTTAAAAATCCCCATTCCAAGGAAAAAAACCGCCAGGTAAAGCCAGAAATCTTTAACTTTTAGGGCATGTTTCAAACCATCCAGCATCAATGCGCGCACTTCCTGACCTTCAGGGCAAGGAGGTGTGGCAGGTTTTTCCCGTGCAAAAATAAGAAAGAGCAATGCTGAAAATGAAGCAACGATTCCATAAATCAGTTGCGCTTGGGGTATTGTCAATTTTTCAATAAGCATGGATGGAAGCAGCATTCCCAGTGCTACGCCCATCAGACTGGAAAGTGTCACCATTCCGACTGCTGTTGCACGTTCTTCCATACCGAACCACTGTGCTGGTACCTTGGTCCAGGCATTCAGAAGTAAGGGTTGGGCAATGGCTATCCCGATTGTGCTGATCAGAACCAATGGATAATTTGACCCAGCCAAACCTCGCAGGATTCCGAAGAACCCCATCAAGACAGCACCAATGCTCACGGTAAGTCGAAAGCCATAGGTATCTATTGCCCAGGAGACCGGAATGGAAAGAGGAATAAAGGCGATCATATAGATCATAGCCAGCAGACCAATTTTTAAGTCCGTCACTCCATAAAATGCAGCAGCTATTCCCGTGATGGGTGCATACGATATCCACAATATCTGAATGGTGAGATTGATGAACATGAAAACTGCCAACACCACCCACCGGTAAGGGTACAATCGGAAAGATTTATCAATCATTAATTATTTCTTCTCTCATTTAATGCAGGAATTTTTGGTTTATCGATTGTTATCCATCGAACCGGTGATTGACACCTATCTGCAAATCAAAGATTTTCAGGACTTGTGCGATTCGTTGATTATAGTGCTGCCTGATCTATGCGGTTAGAAATTCCCTCACCAAATTTTCAAAATGGCGAGACTGTGCGTAAAAGATTCCCATTCGTTTTGGCAACAGATATAAACAATTTTCTATGATCGCATTCATACCAAAAAGAAAACTCGATATCGTTGTCGATCATGAAGAAAGGAACACCCAGGTGAAAAAGGAGATACGAAGAAGATTGCTTACGTGTAAATTTGTTAACAGCTTAATTTCGAGCAATTCAATTAGGAGATTTTGTAAAGGTGACAAAGGAAAGAAGATCTTTCCATCATGCTAAATCATACAGGGTCAACCTTCGCTTCCTGACTCACCGGATCTTTCATTTTGGTAATCAGGAATACACTCACAAGCATTAATCCTGCAGCCAACAATAATGCAGGCGTGAAAGCGCCATCTTTAGTTTTGAGGGCTTCCATGACATAGACGAACACCACTGAGGCTTGTCCAAAGAGTTGTATCAGACCATTGGAAGTTCCTTCGGGTGTGGGATATGTAATTTCTGCGGAATACTGCATACCAATTGGATTAGCACTGACCAGGAAAAAACCCATCGAGAAGGCGGACAAATACAATAACCAGGATACCTGTGCAAAGGTAAGCCCGATTAAGCCCGGAATCGCCAATAAAAATCCTAACAGGATAAATTTTTGACGTTTGTGTTGCTTATCAGAGAAAGGCGGGATCAGAACTGCCCCCACCACACCTCCTGCAAGCATTAACGCTCCCAGCGTGCCGGCATCGGATGGCGTAAATCCACGCGGACGGATAATATTTTCCACCCAGGTTGTAACCCCATTAAAAATACCCATTCCAATAAATGAAACTAACAGGTAAATCCAAAATTCTTTTACTTTCAAAGCATGTTTCAATCCATCCAGCATTAAGGCACGTACTTCCATGCCCTGCGGGCAGGGAGGTGTGGCGGGTTTTTCCCGGGCAAAAATAAGGAAAAGTATTGCAGAAAAGGCAGCCACGCCTCCATATATCAATTGAGACTGTGGGATGCTCATTTTTTCGATCAGGATTGGAGGAAGCACCATACCCAACGCCGTGCCGACTAGATTGGATAAGGTCACCATCCCAACGGCTGTTGCACGTTCTTCGATACTAAACCATTGCGCCGGAACCTTTGTCCAGGCATTTAAGAGAAAAGGCTGTGCAATCGCGATACCGATTGTGCTGATCAGGACAAGAGAATAATCTCCGCCTGCAAATCCGCGCAGCAATCCAAAGACTCCCATTAAAACTGCACCAATACTGACCGTCAAACGAAACCCGTAAGTGTCAATTGCCCAGGAAACCGGAATTGAGAGTGGAATGAAGGCTAACATATAAACCATCGCCAGGAGACCAATCTTGAGGTCGGTGACACCATAGAATGCTGCAGCCAGACCCGTTATTGGTGCATAGGAAATCCACAAAATTTGAATTGTAAGGTTGATAAACATGAAGGCGGCTAATACAACCCATCGGTAAGGGTATAAGCGAAACGTTTTCTCTGCCATATTTTTTCCTCTTCTGTTCCTCAGGGATTCTTTCACTGTCAAGTACGGGAATTCATCTCGTGATAGACATCTTTCATGCGATCATATATTTTCAAAAAATGTTCAAATTTTTGATCATAAATTGATCTGTTTTTTTCGAGAGGGAAATATTCTTTTTTGACCCGGACCAAAGCAGGAATATCTGCAAAGCGGATCTCCTGCATGCCAACCGCTCCAATCCAAGCGGCACCACGCGCATTTGCATAGACAGGATCATGAACCTGTTTGATACGAACATTAAGTACATCCGCAAAAATCTGACACCAGATATCCGATTGCGCACCACCACCGACAATATGGATCAAATCTACCTCGCGTTTGAGGAATCGATTGACTGGCTGCATCAACCAGCGTGTATTCAAGGCGATTCCTTCCAGAAAGGCGCGGATGATATCTTCCCGGGAATTATTTAAGGAAAGGTTATATAAACCCGCCCGCAGTGATTTATCCTCCACTGGTGCACGCTCTCCCCAGATCCAGGGTGTATAGAGGACACCATTTGCGCCAGCCGGAACGCGAGCGGTAATTTGATCCAGGTATTTGAAAATGTCCGGTACCGCTGCTTCCTGTAAAAGTTCGTCCTTGTTATAAAT
>CAZPIM010000036.1:7006-21742 GCA_964586385.1 uncultured Anaerolineaceae bacterium | reverse complement strand
CTAATATTGATCAATCCTTTATGTTGACGAATCAAATCGGGTTGCCCGCGCATATCCATCCAAAGCACACAATTCATGAGGGGGTGGCCATCACGATCAACAGGAATTGTGCCTTCGCCCTGAGTGGAACAACAAATAGCTATCACAGACGACGGTGGAGTTAGATTCTGAGCGAGTAATCGCCGGCAGCAAACCAGAAAAGCCTGCCACCATTCCTGTGGAGATTGTTCGACACCACCATCCGCTGTTAAGTAAAGCTGAATCGATTCCGACTCCCAGGCTAAAACCTTTCCATGAATGGTAATTAATGCGACCTTCATGCTGGATGTGCCCAGATCAGTTGCCAGGATTACCGGTTCAATGTTTTGAGTCATACCACCTGCCTTGCCCGGGTTGTCATGAACACGGGCATAATTCTTATTCTACATTGGTTAATACAACTTCAAAACTTGCCAGGGCAGCGTCGATAATCTCATCAGTATCTGCCATGCTGGTGTACATACGACTGCCAGCCAATGTCACCAATCCACTAGCCATGTAGGCTGCACCCATCTCTTCAATCATGTGCTTGCGTGGTTTTAATTCTTTAGCCAATCGAAGCGGATGTCGCAAATCCAGGAGCATGATTCCTGAGGTCTCGAGATGTACAATGCTTCCCTGATTATAGGCGACAAAGGGGAGATTATGCTTCTCGATAATAGCCTGTAATCCGGCAGTCAATCGATCACCAGCCCGACCTGCGATCACCGGGGCATTGGTACGTTCCATTTCCAACAAGGCATGATATCCAGCAACACAGGACAACGGGTTAGCAGAAAGGGTTCCACCAATATATGCCCTTTCCCCGACACCACCAATTCCGGCTGCAAACCGTTGTATTACCTCTGCCCGACCTCCGACTCCGCCAGCCATCGGATACCCACCTGTTATACACTTACCAAAAATAGTCAGATCCGGTTTGACATTAAAATAACCCTGAGCTCCACCCAATCCCAGACGGAAACCGGTTACTACTTCATCAAAGATGAGCAGTGCGCCAAACTCGTCACATAAGGCTCGAATTTTTTGGTTAAAGTCAAATGGGACTGGCCTGGTACCACTCTCCGGACCCAATGGCTCGACGATAACTGCCGCCGTACCACCTAAAACGCGATTGAGAATCAATTGTCTTTTCAGAGCGGAGAGTGAATTTGGATAGAATTCCTGGGTGTTGAAACTGGCACCAAGAGGGATACCTTTCGCCTCCAGTCGACCCGTACCAGGTATATGAAGACCGAATACCATTGAGTCGGACCAGCCATGATATGCTCCGCCTACCTTAATTACCTTGCTATGCTTGGTGTATGCCCGGGCTGCCCGGATAGCAGCCATAACTGATTCAGTACCTGATCCGAGCATACGAAACATTTCATTAGCCGGCATGAATTTGTTTACTAATTGGGCAAGTTTTAATTCGTATTCATGAAACAAACCTGTCACCGGTCCGCAAGTTTGCAATAACTCGATCACTTTATCCCGAACCGGTTTGTAATTACTGCCAAGAACCGTTGGTCCACCTGCCTGCAAAAAATCAATATATTGGTTACCATCCACATCCCAAAGATAAGCACCTTCTGCCCTCTCGACAGCAATCGGAAAAGGAAAATTGAATGCCAGGTTATGTTGCACGCCACCCGGGATAATTTTTTTTGCTTCGTCATTTAATTCTCTGGATTTTGCACATTTCTTTTCAAAATAATCCAGGACTTCCTGCATTTTATCCCGGCGCAAAGGGCGCAAAGGTTGAGAGACAAGTGCATCCAGACGCCGGTAAATATCCTGAACATCATGATAATTTGAAATGGCATACGCATTGCTTTCCATACATTTACCTCCGAGAAAAAACTAAGTAGGTCAACCTTTTGGCATAAGTGAAGAGATACTATTCGTATTTCTCTTGATCCTTACGCAATTTGGAAAAAGCAACTTCCCGCACCAGAATGGGAATGCGATTTGCTTTTTGCTCAGTACAGAGCGTCAGTAAGTAAGCCAGGGCACATTTTTCCAGGACAGCGACGTTATGCATAGCGCGTTCCATATCACCTGCGAACAATAAGGCACCGTGATTTGCCATCATATAGGCATTATTATGATTTCGGATTTTTTTTGCCACAGTATTTACTAACATGCCAGTTCCAGAAGGGGCATACGGGATAATTTCGACCGAACGACCCAGGAACCGAACTTGTTCATCAAAAAGAGCCGGGATCGGTTTACCAATTAATGCCAGTGTGCTTGGATAGACCTGATGCGTATGGATAATGGCATTTACATCAGGACGCATTTTATAAATGGTTGCATGCATGGCGCTTTCCACAGATGGTGTACGCTCACCGGCTAGAGGACGCAAATCCAGATTCAAAACACAGATATCATCTTTGGTCATTTTTGTGTAATCAAAGTTTGAAGGTGTGATGGCAAAGGCTTGTTTTTCCGATATACGTAGCGAAACATTTCCCCCGGTTGCACTTAAGAATCCTTTAGCTGTCAGATCCTTTGATGCGTCCACGATCTGTAGACAAAATGAATCAAAATCGCTCATGACTTTCCTCCAAAATCCAACGGTAAATAAAGTATAGAATCTAATCTTGACAATGTCAAGATTAATATTTATGATCATTAATATGGAAAAGAACAGTTATCATCATGGTGATTTGAAGCAGGCATTGATTGACGCCGGAATGAAAATTCTGAAAGAAGAAGGTGTTCAAGCTCTAACATTACGCAGTGTTGCCCGTGCTTCCGGAGTCAGTCATTCGGCACCATATGCGCATTTTTCCGACAAACAGGCGTTGCTGGCTGACATTTCCAGACAGGGATTCGAGGTATTGTTTGAACAGCTTTCTAATACAATGGCTGAATTCAAGCATTCACCCAAAAAGTTATTGATTGAGACGGGTTGGACGTATGCACAATTTGCATTAACGGAACCAAACTGCTTTAAACTCATGTTCTCCGGAATATTGGAAGATCAGCACGCCTACCCTGAATTTATGGCAACGGTTCAGAATACCTTTCATTTATTAGTGGATGTGGTGCAAATATGTCAAACAGAAAAAGTACTTCGTGTAGGACCTGTCGATGATTGTGCTATAGCAGTGTGGAGTCTGGTACATGGCTTTATCTCTCTCTACCTTGAACAACAATTTCCGGGACGCGTGCTGGAAAAGTATCAATTGAAAAATCTGCTTGAAAACACACTACTCATGTTGGAATCCGGAGAAAATACAACCGAATAAAATTCGGGAAGATTTGCGTGTCTGACCTCAAAAGAATACAATTATCAATAATAAAACGGTTGGTAATGGAGGATAAGCATGGGAATACCTGACTCAGTTTTGGAATGGCTACTGGAACCCGGTGACCCATCCATGCGATATCGAACACGAACTGAACTGTTGGACATCAAATTGACGGAGCAAGAAGTTGCCCGGGAATACGAACTGATTCATAACTCACCCGCCGTTAACAACATATTCCAAAAAATGCACCCGGACGGTTATTGGCTACGTAAAAAATCCGGTACACGTGAATGGGTCGGTGCCGGTGTCGAATACATGTCGGCAGCCACCACGCATTACTGCCTGGCTTACTTATCCGAACTTGGTCTGACCCGGGATCATCCAAACATCAAAAAAGCTGCAGAACGATACCTCAATCTACAAGCAGAAGACGGCGATTGGTTCTGGCATTTGTCCTGCCTGCAAGGCTTCAATATCAAAACATTTCTTCGCTTCGGATATCGGGAGGATGAACATCTGAAGAAATCGGTCAATCTGCTGATTGCGTCTTCCCGTTTCGATGGTGGTTTTCTTTGCGACATGCATGAAAAGAGACCTGGTTTAAAACGACCAAAGAGTTGTATTCGTGGTTCGACAAAAGCCCTGGAAGCTTTTGCTGAATTGGGGGAAGACTATTGGAGTTTGCCTGCTTGCCAGAATCTGTGCAATTATTTCCTGAGCCGGAACGGGATCTACACCATGAGAGACAAAACCCGTCTGGTTAATCATGATGTGAGTTGTCTGTTCTTCCCTTTCATTTATAATGCCGGCTTGTTGCAGATACTTTATAGCCTCAGCAAGATGGGTTATGGAAATGATGAAAGATTGAATACTGCCTGGGATTTGCTGGAAAAGAAAAAACTCGCAAATGGCCGTTATCCATTGGAAAAAACTCCATCGCAAAGCCCATGGAAAGTCGGGGAAGTTGGTCAGGAAAATAAATGGATTACGTTCTATGCTTATCTGGCATTGAAATACCAGGAAAAAACCATTTACAACACCCAGTTAAGTCATAAAAGGTTAGATTCAACTTAATATTATTTTTGGATTTGGAATTAGTGAACAAGATATTGCAATAATATATGCTGCTAGGGATAAATACGATTAAATCTTGAATTTTTCCATTCATGACACATTCTTATACTTGAGTTAACACAACAAATCATTAATCCAGATCAGATCGTCTTGTTCCTGAATTTTCATTATTTGGTGGAAATACGATTTTATTCGATTTCCGGGCAGGGTTCTTTTCCGGTTTTGTCATCAATAATGCTGCGGCGAGTGTCAGGGCAGCCACAGCGAAAGCGACCCAGGTGGGGACGGCTACAGTCAAGACCGATGCATGTTTAATTCCAATGCCAGCCAATGCCCAGAGTATTACCAGCGTAAAAGCAACGTCGGACCGGGAAAAATTCATCACCACATCAATCAACAGGACCACGGCAAGGATAATACCCATCCACAACTCTGGAGATAGTCCGAATCTATTCCAATTTAAATAATCCAGCAATGAGGTAGCGTTAGCAACAGTTGCTACCGTGATCCAGCCAAGATAAATACTAAATGGTACCTTTACTAACCAGGTTTCTGACCTTGTGGTGATCGTCCGCCCTATGCCCAGGCGATTGTAAATAGCAATTAGCGACACCAATATTGTCAACATAGCAAAAATTGTGAGGGGGAAGAGTTCATAGTGCCAGAGGAAAATCCAGACACTATTGGCAATTCCACTCAAGACGACCAGCCAGCCAATCGCCCTCAAACGCGGATTTTCGCGTTGGGAAGGCAACGCCTGAAAGATTGCGTATGCGATCAGACCCAGATAAATTAAACCCCAGATGGCAAACACATAACCGGCTGGAACGAAATATACCTGGAAGCGGTCAGAAATTTCTCCGGTATTTTGCCCATTAATCGGTAGGGCATTGGCCAGACCATTAACCACAATGGTGGCTAGAATGGATAAAATTACTGCTACTTGTCTTTGAATGTCCTTCATGGAAATCCCTCCCTATCAATTCATCCTATATAAAAATTATAGCACTTGTATCAGAACGAAATTGAAAGTTATATGTTCTACTTTCAAATTAAGTGAGTAATTCATTTTAAATTCAAAATATAATGTTGAGTTTGGGAAAATTCTGGAACTATTGATGAGAAATAATCGTTAATAAAATAACTCTTGATGTAGATTGATTCTTTGATAACAAAACCTGGTGTTTCACCTTGGACAGAGATTATAAACCAGGTGGATGAACTCCATTTATAATTCAAAAAAGGGTTAAAAAAATATAAACATGAAAAACACCGAAAAAGAAAAACTTACGCGGTATTCAATCACACATATTAAAAATATATGTTTATTGGTTTTAGGCATTCTTTTATTCTTTAATACTTTATTATTATCTTCATGTTCGACTCAAATCAGCACACCAACACCAGATACTACAAAACAGCCCATTCCACATTCAATAAAAGGATACGAAATTTATTCATGGCAGGATGAAGGACAATGGGTTTTTAAATTGATCACAGGAACGAATCGACAAAAAAATATCGTGGAAATCATGTCCAATTCTGAGACAATTCAAGATGACAACTGGACAAATATCAAAATTAATGGAGTGGATAACCTGAAAATTATCCTGGAGAATCTTCCAAAAGGCGAATCGATTTTCTGGATGAATGGAAACGGAATTGAGAAAGCTACTGAACAAGCCATTCCAATCATTTTTCCACCAGATATTATGATTGAAGATATTCGCGAATTTTGCGAGCAAATTGAAGTTGATCTGGTTATAAGCGAATGAATTAGAATCCATAAGCTTTTCTGATGATGGTTGGAAATTCTGATATTTTAGTGGCATCAGAATTACAGCAAATTAAGAGAATATTAATTTCATATATTCGTATCTCGCTGGTCAAGGATCAGGATGTTTTTTATATCGAAGTGGTTTTATTGAAAAGCGAATTCTTAAATACCATATAGATGATAACAAGTATTTGAGATTGACGAGAATTCGATTTATCCAGTTAAGCTAATTTCAATGATAGTATTTTTTTTACCCTGCAATGACGACGATAGAGAAAATATTTTTTTCATCAATCCATATTTTTTATCAAGTAAACGATCAACTTTTTTGTCTGTATTCTCGTCAACCACTTCGTTTGCTTTTGCTTGTATCCAATCACCAAGTAGACTGCCATCCATTTTACACACAGCAATATTTACCTGACCATTGTTTCGAATACGTTTCACTTTCCCGGAATTTGCCAATGTTCGAATAAAAATTGTGGTTCCTTCTTGCACAAACCACACAGGAGTGCGCACATTGATCCCACTTTTGCGGAAAGTCTCAAGGTTTAGATATTTTTGGTGATTAAATTGTTCGATTTTCAATTTATATTCTTCTTTCTATTCTTAATAAATTTTCTATTTAGGTTTTTAAGAAAGCATAGGTCTTATGCTTTTTTTAAAAACCGACTTTCTTTAATACCATATTCGCCACACGCAGACCACCTAAAGATACAGCTGCAGTAGATTGACCAGGAAATATCGAATCGCCAACCAGCCAAAAATTGGAAGCAACGCGAGGTCCAAGCACACGGAACAAACTCGTTTGCGGGAAACCTCCCACCCAACCATTCTTTCGTTGGGTGTACCGCTGAAAGGTAATCGGAGTACCCGGCATGATGATATCTGCTGAATCACGCAATCCAGGCAATACTATTTCTGCTGCAGCAAGTGTTTTTGCAACCAGAGCTGATTTCAGCGCTTCATAAGCTATGCGATCATTTTTGTAAAGATCCCACCACTTGTCTAACCTCGTGTGTGTACTAATGGTTAATGCCCGATGACCCTTTGGAGCACGACCTGGATCCCAGGATGGACTGAGTGAAGCAAAAATGCTATTACCTTCTCCAAATGGACGACGTTGAATAATCTGATGATGAAGGGGAAAATCAGGCTGAACGATGCGATCATTCAAACCAACATATACCATAAACGCACCCCATCCATCCGTGAGTTCAGATTGGAAACGTGGAAATTTGCCTTTTAACTCATTATCAACCAATTCAGCAGCATTCCAGGGACTCAGATTGCCGATAACAATATCAGCTTCAAAAGCGCTGCTTTGTTTCGTTTCAACAAGCATCCTTTTCTCGATTGTAGGAGAAATTCGAGTAACTTCCTGTCGATAGAGCACCTTCCCCCCATTGCTTCGAATAGAATCCACCAACGTTTCAGCAATAGCACCCATCCCACCCATCAAATGAACGATACCTCTTCTCGGAAGATCCAGTGCTGCTGCACCATAAAAAGCATTTGCATGCTCACTGGTTACCTGAGCTGAAATAAGTAATTGAGCGTCCACAAACAGTCGTAAATTATCTGGAGCATCTTGTAAATATGCAGACACTTTTCGGAAGCTATCTTTCAAAACCAAATAATTTTTGTCAGTCAACAGCCAAGGAATACCAATGGCTGTTATCTTTGCAAAATCAGCATAAGATTGTGGTGGCCAGGGAGGCAGTTTCAATGCCAGCTTCCAGAGAGAATCTGCTGTTTTTCTCTGCCATTTGAAAAATGACATCCCAGATTGATAAAACTCATTCTGTGTTTCTAGCTGTTGGGAGTCATCTGTTAATCGGTTGATTTTTGTTCCATCAGGTAAGTGAACAACCATCGCGGTATTTGATTTTTGAACTGGCCAGGAAGTGATACCGGTTGCCTGAGAGACCAAATCCATTGGTCCTCCAGGATAAAATCCGGCTGCCAGCGTTGCACCAGCATCAAAACGGTACCTCTGATGATAAAAAGTACCTGCACAACCACCTGGATAAACCTGTGACTCAAGAACGGTTACATCCAAACCAGCACGGGCTAACGCAGCAGCAGTCGTCAACCCTCCGATTCCTGCACCGATTACAATCACCCGCATCAAATGAACACTCCATTTCTCTGGACGTTCTGATGAGGAGTGTAGAATAAATTAAAACATTTGATTGGTATTAAGCTAAATGAGACAATTTCATCAATAATTTGCAAAATACCAGTATTGAATTTGACATTTTTAATTGATAACTTTTTTTCCAAATCTCTGTTCACTTTATCTCGCTCTGATTCTGCAAGGCTGCACGCTTTTTACGGTATTCAATTATTGGCAAATCACCCTGGATCAGGACTTCCCCTATTTTTAAACCACTTGCCTTCGGGGTTTGAGTCACAACCACCCGCCTGTCTTCATGAGCAATGTACACATTGCTCGGCATTGATAGTCGAGCAACTAATTTACCGAGAACGGGCAGAGACATAAAGTTCTGATAGAATCGCAGGTATAGTAATGTATGGTCCTGATCAATTGGAACAAAAGCAGCAAGCACCCTAACATTATCAGAAATATAATTCTGCCAAAGATTTGGGAAAATAAATTCCAGGTGGAAACTCGTTTGGCTAAGGGGAGCAAGTTCTCGTGGTTTAAGTGGTGGATTACCATTGTCTGACCGGTTAAACACATAAACATAGAATTTTTGATCGTTTTTCCATTCAACAACCGGTCCATCTACAAGGGTTCGATTTCCCCGCCCAATTGTATTACGGTGAATAAACGGTAGGTGAACTACGTCCAATTGGTTTTCGATTACACGCGAGTAATGAGCATCCCATAAGTCATGGGCTGAACCAAAGAAGAAGGTCTCGTCAAGGTTGTCGAAGAATTCCGGTTCAGAAAATTCTTGCGGTAAAGCGTTTCCCCACCATATCCAAATGAATCCATTGGCCTCGAAAGTTGGATAAGTTTTTAATTGCATTGCATTTGGGACTACCCCGTCCCGCCCATTTGCCGGAATCAAAGTGCATTTTCCAGATGATTCAAACTCAAAACCGTGGAATGGACACTGCAATTGGTCAGACTTAATTTTTCCAACACTGAGTGCAACACCCCGGTGGGGACATTGATCCACTGCTGCGCTGATTTTTCCGGAAGCGTTACGCCAAAAAACCAATTTCTCACCCAGACGGGTAACGCCAATCGGTCTAGATTTTACTTCGTTGGATTCTAAGACAACATACCATTGGTTTCTGATCATTGCAATAATTTCCTTGTTTTCCAGCCTCGAAAAGCAAATAATATAGGAAGACCAATCCTCATACTTAATCCAACCAACCACCACATCGGATTAGAAGACAATTTCAGGGTTACTTCGTCCACTACTTCAGTTGTTTTGTCACTCACAGGAATAAATTTATGTTTGTGTATCCATTCCTTAAATGGACCTTTTAATTGCCTGTCCGTAAAGCCATTTAAAGAGACACCCTCGATCCGCGCCAACCAGTTAATAGGTATTGGCCCAAGCTTTAAGGTGAAATCCATCTCATCACCTTCCGTTAAAATTGCCGGAACTTTGTGAAGTTTAACAACCATTGGGGGCGGTGTTATGGCTGGCATGCTGGCTGCGCGGCTATGAAATTCAGCAACTTGAGAAAGTGTGGAATGAACGCGAAATTTATGACGGTACATCATTTAAGACTCCTCAACAGTGATATTGTTCCGGAAATTATCTGGTCTTGCTGGGTTGTGCGTGATACGATTGCAGGATTGTCACCAGACTGGTCGCCATACCATCCAAACTGAGCATGATTGCCACCCTCGATTGAAAGCCATGTGGTGTCTGCAGGTAACAATGATCTGGATAAATCAATTTTATCAATTGTAGCCAGACCATCCAATGAACCATAGATAGAGATTACATGTAATCCAGATTGAGACAAATCATCACTCGAAGCTGGGTAGGCAGCCCACAGCACAAGTCCCTGAATTAAATTCGGATTCTTATTGGCAAAATTCGCTGCCATGGCACCACCCAATGAATGTCCCCCAATACTCCAGTGGGTTATTTCCGGATGGGACGCGATCACTTCAGAGGCTGCGCCAGGAGAAAACACAGCCAGATTGAGTGGCATTCGCACAATAATGACCAGGTAACCTTGTGCTGCTATCTGGCGGGCTGCAGGTGCATAGGACCGGTAATCCACACGCCCACCAGGGTAAATGATGAAACCTGTCGTTGGCTGAGAACCAACTGGTGAAAAGGTAAGCCATTGACCAAGCGTTACATTTACCAGCGCATCCGATTGTAATGAAGCCTGTGCTTCGGGCATCGGTCCTGCTGGCGTTTCACCCCAAATCACAAACCCAACAGTTAAACTTACAAGTAACACAACCAAAAAAATTGAGAATAAACGAATTCCTTTACGCATGAGAACCTTCATTTTCTGTTGCTAATCGCATGCGACTAGCCGGTATGATAATTTTTCGGTAGGCAAAAGTGACCGCCCAAGCCATGAGTAGCGCGCTGAAGACTCCTGGAGCCCAAATGCCTAATCTTTGAAGTAAGTATCCTCCAACCGATGGGGCAATCACCCGCGTAATTGCTTCGAGAGACCCTGCAATTCCTAACATGCCACCCACTTCCTCTTTGCTCACAGACTTCGTAATTGCACTTTGAATTACAGTGTTTAGAACCCCGCCGGAAAGAGATAATGGAATTAGAACAACCAGAAGTAATCCAAGCTTTGTGGTAAAAGCCCAGGCTAACAATGCACCTGACATCAGCCATAATCCTGTGATAATAAGCCAGTTTTCACGAAAACGTTTTGTAAGGAATCCGATCAATCCCCCCTGAACAATTACTGAGAGTAATCCAACAAAAGCCAAAACATAACCGGTGGTTTGAGAATTCAGACCGATTGATTGTGCATAAAGTGAAAAAATACTCTGAAAAGTTGCAAAGGCCAAACCGTAAAAAAAACGAACATGTAATAGTGGACCAATGATGGGTCTTTCCAATGCCTGGAAAAGAGCTTTTACAGTAAAGGGTGTGCGTTTTCGATGAAGTCCGAAATTGCGCAGTTCATCCGTAAGCGATTCTGGCAAAAAGAAATAGATTGAAAGCAGATTTAACAAGGAGATTGCTGCAGCAACAAATGCTGGAAGGTTATACCCCCACTGGCTGAGTGTGCCCCCCACTGCTGGGCCAATAATAAACCCTAAGCCAAAAGCAGCACCAATCAGACCTAAACTTTTAGCACGATTCTGTTCGTCAGTGATATCAGAAATGTACGCCTGAGCAACTGTGATATTGCCACCAGTCAATCCATCCAAAATTCGACTGAAGAAAAGGATACCGATAATGAAAGCACTTGCTGCCTGGGGTGCAAAAATATTAGAAAGGAACCGGCCAACCGGATCTGCAAATCCTAAAAGCAAAAACCCAGCAAATGTTCCAGCTACTGAAATTAAAAGCACCGGTCTACGCCCATAACGATCTGAAAGACGACCGAGTAAAGGAGCACCAATTAATTGTGCTGCCGCATAAGATGCTACCAATAGACCGACAATTGCTGGAGTAGCACCATACGACTCAGCGTAGAAAGGTAGCAATGGCAGAATCAGGCTAAATCCGAGCAAATCGATGAAAACAATAATAAAAATAATAATTAAACGTGTGTTCTTCATGAGTGTCCTTGAAAGTTTACTTATCAACAATTATGAACCTTTATTCAATATAGTTCAACTTAAAATTGATGTTGTATTATGTTTTGTACAATGTTTGTTGTGTTTATATATTCATTTTTTTATAACAGAGTGACTTTCCTCTAAAAAAATATTTCAGCAAAATATCAAGCGAAAAAATCGCGTTGATTAAGTCTTTACATCATCTGGTATTCATAAAAAAAAATTGTACTTTCAATAAAAATAATCTATTGTTTCTGGATTTTTTTAGGAAAGATCCAAATAAACGAATTATAGGATTTGAGGCAAGGACTAATATGGAAGAAAATCATCCACCTATACTTGATACCATTGATACTGCCACGTTGACTCCATTAGTACAAAAATCATTAAAAAGTGAAGATCTTCAAATTTTGAATTGGCAGGTGGATCAATTAGGTGGTGGGGCTGGTAATCCTGTTAGTTTTGGATTATTTCGTTATTCCGGATTGGGTCGCTGTAAAAATGAAGAAAGAAACTGGTCCATCATTCTGAAAATCATTCAATCTCCGGCAAATGTCGGATCTGTCAACATGGGTGAGGGAGACGATGTAAGCCATTGGAATTATTGGAAACGGGAGCCTTTGGTTTATCAATCCGGATTTCTCGGAACACTTCCAGAAGGACTATCTGCACCGCAGTTAATCCATGTGAATGAATTACCGGGGAATATTATTTTCTTATGGTTGGAAGATATCATCGAAGATCAAACATTGGTTTGGACGATTGAACAATATTCTTTAATAGCACGCCATCTTGGACGATTAAACGGAAGTTTTGTTGAAAGAGAAAATCAGTCTCGTTATCCCTGGTTGAGTCTGGATCGCAATCGCTCCTGGATTTCACTGATGTCATGGGAAGTATTTCCCTGGGATCATTCTAAAGCACGAAAACGGTATCGATCTGCGGAAATCAACTCTTTTAAGAAACTACTTATTGAAAATGATCGCTTTCTAGCCAAGCTCGAACAAATCCCTCAAACAATTTCACATGGTGATACTTACCCAACGAATTTCAAAATAAGGAAAATGAAGGATGGCCAGAATCACACTTTTGCACTCGATTGGGCATTAATGGGAATTTCTCCTATTGGAGATGATCTGGGACAATTTGTCTTTGGGGCAATCAATAATTTAAAAACGGTTGATCCATTGGATGTTGACAGACTTCTTTTTGAAAATTATTTATATGGATTAGAAGATGTTGGTTGTCATTTGGATCGAAATATTGTCCGCTTTGGTTATACTGCTTCCGCGGCTTTACGAGTCGGATTGTTTCAAATTTTTCTTCTGAAAGGAGAAATCGAAACGAATGGATTGATAGCCGAAAATTCAATTCGTCAGACAACCAATGTCATATGTTTTGAAGAAATGATGGCAGAAGAAGCATTTTATTTGATAGATGCAATCCAATTTTGATTTCAAACAATCAATTAATAACTTAATAAAATGCAATTTTGATAAGTTATTAAAATTCCAGAATATCGGTTATCGACTTAACTGTATAATCAATACATAGAAATTCGGTAAAAAAAAGACTGAATTGGGATGTTTTGTTTTCGTTGACGGAGGAAAAATGTCCCCATTTCCTATCTCAATTACAGATCCCCCAGAAATTGAAAACCTAAAATTCCGTAATGTGCGTGGGGTTGAGGATGCGGAATTAATTTACAATTTACGAAAAGACTGTGTAAATCAGGACCAGGTTGACCTGTTATCAGCCACTGAAGGATTGCCCACCCTTGCTGAAATCCGCGAAGCATTAATTTCAGCAAAAGAGATCAATCAATTAAATTATAGATTGTTAGCAGAAATTGATCAGGAAGTCGTAGGGTATGGAATGATCGATTCCTGGTATGAAATGGATGATCGCTGGGTGTATCTGATCCTCGGTTGGGTAATACCGAAATGGCGTAATCATGGTTTGGGCACTGCGCTTTTGCGCTGGGGAGAACAAATGGCAAAAAAATGCGCTGCCCAGGAGCATCCAGGTGAGCGATTTGAATTTGCAGCCAATTCAAACAATACCCAACCGGAATCAACAAAATTATTATTGAATGAAGGGTATCGGATTGGTTACACAGTTCTGGAAATGGGATTGGATTTCGCGAAAATTCCACCGATTTCTCCACTTCCGGATAGCATTGAAATCCGACCTGCACTATCTGAACATAATGTGTCAATCGCAATCAGTATCGGCAAATCGTATCAAAACGAATATGAAAATCATCGATTTCAAAATTCTTGGGATTTGTTAGAAACTATATCCAGATTAAGTGAGCCTTCTCAAAACCCCGACCTATGGAAAATTGCCTGGTCCGGAAATGATGTCGTTGGAAATGTAATCCCGTTGTTTGAAAAAGGAAGAGCAATTATGTATGACATTAGTGTCCGGCCATCCTGGCGTGGATGTGGGTTGGCGCGAGCATTATTGACCCGTGCGTTATGGGATTTACGGGAAAGAGGAATCGAAGTAGTCCGGTTAAATACGGTGAAAGAATTTCCAACGAAAGCATATGAACTATATCAAAGCGTCGGTTTTGAGGTATTAAAAGAATTTCCCAGATATCGGAAAATTGTTGAATAAGTTTTTATCACTGTGTAGAAAACGCTTTACTGACCTTCAATCATTTCCATATCATTAGATATAGGTAATGTTTACCCAGTAATTGAAAATCCTTGACCAATTTGAATTATGTCAATTTTATGACTATTGTATTTATTTTGGCTCCTCTTATAATGAGTTTATCAATTCTCTGAATTAATTACCCAAAATTTCGTAATATCCCCATAATTCCGTTTCGACAGAAATTCAATAATGACCTATCTAGAATCATTAAAGAAATATGATGATTGGCTTAT
>CAZPIM010000036.1:4908-6906 GCA_964586385.1 uncultured Anaerolineaceae bacterium | reverse complement strand
TTTCCAATTCTGATTGATTTTAGTTCGAATAACCTATATTTTTATAAACCGAGTAATTCACAGATACTTTCAAATACAAATAAAGTTGCAGATCAAATTGAATTTCTGTTTCTTCCCCCTTTGTTACCTCCTTTGGAACTTCCAGACTATCTTCTCACCTTAATAAATGTGTTAAGAAAATCAGCAGAAAAAGCAAGTGTATCTTATTTATTCCATCAAAAAAATAAAAAAATTGATGAAATTAAACAAATCACCAAACAACTTTATTATGAAGGATCCAAAACTGCAGAAATTGATTCGGCAAAAAACTTATTATACGCTTTGTATTTAACTGAATTCCTTCAGATCCTTGAAAATCGAAAAGATCGCGATTTAATAATTCGCTCTGAGGGATTAAATTTTTTCAGCTTCAGTTCCCTCGACCAATTCGTCACAGATAGTGTAGACAGTCTGGGACGAACTGCAATAAGCGGATTTCAAAAAGGCTTTGACCAAACGATGAAATCTTCAGCCACGAAAGAGCTTTGGACTAAACTGAAGAAAAACGATTCCATTTCCGCCTATGCATATTGCGGTAATTGTCACCAGGTCTTGGAACTGACAAAAAACGGATCCTGCCCTAAAAGCAGTTTTCATAAAGTGGAAACTGCCTCTTATTTTGAAGTGAATGAACACGAAGCAATACAAATTTTCTGCGAAAGAGGGAGTAACTAATGGAAGATCAGAGTCAGAATTGGAAAAAGTTTTCAACCGAAGAAGTTGAAATTCTATTGCCAGATACATTTATCGGTGGTCACCCCAAAAAAGATAAAAAGAAAATTGAAGCTGAAATTTTAAAGGTTCCTGAAAAGTATCAAAAAATCATGAAAAATTATTTCAAGAGCCAGAGTAAGGATTATGAAACACCATTAATCACTGTAGATACAAAGGTGGATGATAGTTATGACTATCTGACAATATTTATGGTGAATATCGAAAAACTGCCATTGTTAAAAATAGGCATGAGTTTGGAAAAATACATTGATCAAAATATTAAACAAATTGGAAAAAATGGAAAATTGATAGAAAAGGGTTTGGTTAATCTACAGAATTACCAGGCTTCCAGATTGGTTATGCATTATATGGAAAATGCAGGTCTTTTTAAGAAACCCACGAAAACTCTGCAAATCGCCGTCATTTATTCCATAAAAGTAACATCGAGAATTTGGAATTTCTTTTATTTCACCACACCTGCCAGATACGAAATGGAACTACCATATTTTGAAGAGAGTATTGACGCTGTCACCATCAAATCAAAATAAAATTTTCAATTGAGTTATTGTGAATTTTGGTTTTATTTATCAAATGAATATCAAAATTTAATACGCAATGGATTCACTAATCGATATTTTCGCAATTCTCCCTTTTGCTTTTTATGGTTAATAAGATGACTGAAAAAAAAGTCCAATTCGAAGAGATGTTCCCGTGGGAATTTTCAGCCGCTATTGAGAATGCGCCGATTTGTTACATTCCTCTCGGAGTCCTGGAATGGCATGGAGAACACAATGCTGTGGGTCTGGATGCGATAAAAGCCCATGCAATTTGTGTAAAAGCTGCTCAACTTTCCGGTGGGGTCGTATTTCCTGCACTTTATTGGTCAACGGACACAATTGAAGCAATCGAAGAAGGTAATATTCTAGCCGGAGGAATTGAAAAAGGGGAAAGGTATCACGTCCCAGGAAATATGTTTTACATCAAATCAGAAACATTCCACCAATTGCTGTTGGATATTTTCTATGCAGCAGAACGCCGGGGTTTTAAAGTAATCATGGTCATTACAGGGCATTGGTCGAAAACAGGCAATCTCCCGGTTATACGAGCAAGTGGAAAAGAGTTTATGAGCAAGTATCCGATGATGAAGTGGGAGATGCTGACCGATCAGGAACTTGTCCCTGATCTGCATTATCCCTGGGAACATGCGGCTGGTGGAGAAACATCGATATTAATGGCGATCCGTCC
>CAZPIM010000036.1:0-4808 GCA_964586385.1 uncultured Anaerolineaceae bacterium | reverse complement strand
AGTTTTGGTTCTTGGGCAATCGGTGGAACATGGGGACCGGTAGATGAATCCGAGTCATTAGCCGCATTGCATCGGGCAGTGGAAATGGGTGTGAACTTCTTTGATACTGCCGACGTATATGGCGATGGTATCAGCGAGCGTTTATTAGCCAAACTGAGAAAACAAACCAGTGAGACACTTTACATTGCAACAAAAGCTGGCCGGCGACTAAACCCTCATGTTGCAGAAGGATACAATCGAAAAAATCTGACATCATATGTTGAACGAAGCCTCAAGAACCTTGAAACGGAAGCGATTGATTTACTTCAACTTCATTGTCCACCGACGTCTGTTTTCTATATGCCGGAAGTATTTGGCGTTCTGGATGATTTGGTTAAGGATGGCAAAGTTCGTTTTTACGGTGTAAGTGTAGAAAAAGTAGAAGAAGCTCTCAAAGCAATCGAATTTCCTGGAGTACAGAGTGTCCAAATCATTTTCAATCTTTTTCGACACCGCCCCTCAGAATTGCTTTTTGAACAAACATTAAAACGCAAAATAGGAATTCTGGCTCGTGTTCCTTTGGCTTCTGGGATGTTGACAGGAAAGTTGAAAAAAGATTCTTCCTTTGCGACGAATGACCATCGCTTCTTTAATCGAAAAGGTGCATCATTTGATCGTGGTGAGACATTTTCAGGTGTGGATTATGAAACCGGATTACTGGCTGTCGAAAAGCTAAAATCGATCTGCCCGCCGGAAATGAATTTAACACAATTTGCTTTGCGCTGGATTCTCATGTTTGATGCTGTGACCTGTGCCATTCCAGGGGCGAAACGTCCTTCACAGGTTGAAGAAAATTTCTCGGCTGCTGATTTTCCACCTATTTCGGTGAAGGTCATGGAACAGGTCCGGGATATTTATAATCAGAATATTCGGGAGCAAGTACATCATTTCTGGTAATTCTCAATAGGTTTGGCTTACATAATTTTCACAAAAAAAATATAATAAATTGTTTTCATCGTAATGTGAATTGGGACGTGAGATTTCGTGTGGAAACAACCTTTCAATCGAACTCTGCCTCATACTGCTGTTCTTTTTTGATTTAACTTATCAAAAAAAATGGTAAACAATCTCGGTATATCGCTCTTTCACAAATTGGATAGAATACAAACAGTTTTCAACCCTCACCGCGATAAGTTGCGTTTTCCCGTAAATTAAAGAAATTCACGGGTGGATAGGATTTTATTAAGCACCAATTCTTTCTTTTCCGGTCTTGGAGGCCTGGATTAACCAACATCATCGTCTTTCGTGATCCGGTCTAATTTCGATTGACTTTGGTTGGCTCACCGGAAATCCCTAATCCGAACACGTTTATAATCTTTGCTGCCTATGCACTTATGAGGGATTAGGTTATTTCTTTAGCAGTCATTTGCGAAAAATTCCTCAAATCGCAATTGATTTTCCAGGTATTTCGGACATAACTTTACTTTGGGTTGGATTTTTTTTGAGTATTTTTGAAGAGATTCCGGATAAAAACAAAATGGTAATTTCAAATTTAAATAGCTTTAAAAGAATCAGTGATGCTTACTCGTTAATTTAATTAGAGGTTGCATATCCAGCAAAGTTGCCATCGCCCATTGAGTGACCAATTCACAATAACTTTCGGAATTTATATAATTCGCAGCAACATCGGTTATAGTCTTTGACCAGGACGCTTTAAATTGAAGAGGATGATCCTCTGTTCGCAAGATTTTCCAACTACGGGTTTTTTGATTTAATTCTTTGTAAGTTTGAATACGGATCATTTCTTGGGTTAATTTCTTTTCAAAATAATCACGCAATTTTTGCTCCATCCAAATTAACCCTTCATCGGAATAGCGATTATGTTGGATCATGTAACAAGCCACGGTAAGAAAATGAACTTTTCCAAATTCGGGATTGCTAAACTCAAGAAATAGGAATTCATCAAATAAACTTTCACAGCTACGACCTGTGATATTCGCTGCTCCACATGAAGGGCATTTTTCCATATACGATTAATACCTCATTATTCTAGAAATAAGAATTTAATATAGAGCAAATCTAGGTTTTTCTGCGAATCAGAAATACAGCACACCTGGCAGATAACATCTTGAAAAGATTCATTATAAATGCTTGAAAAATAATTCAAGTTCATATCTTCGTTCTGATGCAGATACAATCTTTACGTGGCATATTTATATTCTTGCAAAACTGTACTTCCTGATTGCCAATTTCAATTCATCTTCAAATGAACCATGATGTTCTCTCAAAAAATTATACGAAAAATTCCCTAAGCGGATTTTCCTTGTAAAATCATTTCACCATAGATTAATAAGCTACCAATTTACCGATCATTAACCACATCACCTAATAAGGCGATGTGATATGACAAAACCAGGAGAATAAAATGCAAAAAATAGCACCGTGTTTATGGTTTGATAATCAGGTTGAAGAAGCAGTGCTTCTTTATACATCAATTTTTAAAGATTCAAAAATTTTATCAACGCAAAGATACGAAAATGCAGGTCCCGAACTAAACGAAAAGGTAATCACCATGGAATTCGAGCTCTTTGGACAGAATTTCATGGCTTTGAATGGTGGTCCAACTTTTCAATTTACTCCGGCAATTTCCTTTTTTGTCAAATGTGAAAACCAGGCAGAAGTGGATTTGTATTGGAATCAATTAGCTGAAGGCGGTGTGATTGAGCAATGCGGTTGGTTGCGTGACAAATTCGGAGTATCCTGGCAGATAGTTCCCAATTTACTCGGTGAATTGCTGGGTGACAAAGATCCGGTTAAAGCCGGTAGGGTCATGGAAGCAATGCTAAAAATGACAAAAATAGAGTCTGATCTCCTTCTTAAGGCGTATCATCAGGAAGAATAACAAACTAAGAATAAATATTCACCTATTCGCTGAACTGCACCCTAAAGGTGGAAACCCACTTGATGGAGTGCAGTTTTTGCATCTGGATATATTTAATTAATACAAACTACTTCCTCCCGAAAATAATCCTTTGCCTTGAAATTACGATATTGACAAACGATATGCCGCACAGTATTATATCGATATACGATATATCGTTTTACGATATATCATCTTAATCTGGAGCATCGATTGCCTAAAAAAGACGAATTCTCAAAATACCTTCCCCTTTCCGAATCAACTTTCTTCATTCTGCTCGCCCTTGTTGAACCCCTGCATGGGTATGCTGTCATGCAAAAAGTAGAAAACCTCAGTAATGGATTGGTAACAATTGGCCCCGGAACACTATATGGTGCATTCACTATTTTGGAAACTGAAAAATTAATCACTAAAGTTTCTGAAATGGACCGCCGAAAAACCTATTCACTTACACCTAAAGGGAAAATAGTTTTATTAAGACAAATAGAACGGGTTGAAATGATGTTAACAATTGGTGCTCAAGTAAAAAACTTCTTAGAATAATTAGGGGAAAATTACGATGAATACAAAAATCAAGAAAGTACGAAGATGGTTCTGGTTATGGGATGATGAAAAAGAAGAAGCATGGCTACGAAAAATGGCAATTGAAGGCTGGTATCTAACAAAAGTCGGGTTGATTAACAGCTATGAATTCAAACAAAATGAATCAAAAGATCTCATTTACAGGATCGATTACAAGGATGGATATAATTTGAAGCTCGATGAATATATCCTGATTTTTAAGGACTCTGGGTGGGAGCATATCTGCGAAATGTCAGGCAGACATTATTTTCGGACTCCGATGCGAGGTGAAGATGAACCTGAGATTTACACAGATAATGAATCAAAAATAACAAAATATCAACATATATTGGCCGGATTTTACATTTTCATTCCAATGTTTTTATTTCTAATTATCTATCTCCCAGACAAAACAATACCCTTTTCATCATTATTTTTTGATGTTTTTTTATTTTTTATTATCGTCCTGGAGATATTCTTCATATTCTCAGTCATTAAACTTATCAAAAGGATAAGTGAAATCAAACGCTTGTGAGACCGGAGATTATTTCAACAAACGATACCATCAATTTTCTTCCAGATCGATTTAGAAAACCGGTCATTGCCTTAATCCAGAATTGATATCTGAAACAATCAATTATTTGTGGTTTAAAAACAATATTTTTGGGTTCATTTTGTTATTTTAATATATAAGATAATTATTATCTTATATATCATTATTAGATGATATAATTTTGCGGATATTGACCAATTTTAAGGTTTTTTCCAAGTAATTAAATCTGTTTACAACATTATTTCAAGGAGAAATTTTATGCTCAACCCCCCATTATCGGTACAATTACGGGAAAGCACACAGGATTCACATCGACTCGCAGAAAGCACATCATTTATCCGAACTTTTTTTGCAGGAAAACTTTCGATACCGCAATATAGAAATTTTTTGCTTCAGCTTTTTCATGTTTATTCCGCATTGGAAGAGAATTCAGATTTGTTAATTAACGAGCCCGAATTACAAAAAATATATTTTCCGGAATTATTCAGGTCGTTGCGTCTCTCCAGTGATTTAGATTTGTACTTCGGGGAGGATGATTGGAAATCTATGCCGATTTTGCAATCGACACAAAAATATGTGGACCGAATTCGACAGCTTAAGAATCAAAAAGACTATGCGATTGTCGCCCATCATTACACGCGATATTTAGGAGATCTTTCCGGGGGGCAGGCTATGAAACGAATTGTGTTGAAAATGGTCCCGGAAGACTTTCAAGGCGGTATTTCATTTTATGATTTCCCGGAAATATCAGATTTTAATGGTTTTAAAGTGGCGTATCGTAATCGACTTGATTCC
>CAZPIM010000035.1:0-27202 GCA_964586385.1 uncultured Anaerolineaceae bacterium | reverse complement strand
TATGAAACCATCTGGTATAATTACTGCCCAATGACTGGTCCGCTTCATGGCTTAGGCTAAGAATCTGGAGACCTGCAAAATAAAAATTTTTCTAGGAGTGCAAACGTCATGTCTTTAACAGTTGAACAAAAAAATGAGATTATCGTAAAGTATGCCAGACACGAAGGAGATACTGGTTCTCCTGAAGTGCAAATAGCCATTTTAACCTTTCGTATTAATCAACTAACTGAGCACCTTCGTAGCCATAAGCACGATGAATCTTCTCGTCGAGGTCTTCTAAAATTAGTTGGTCATCGCAGACGTCTGTTAGCATATTTACGTGTGAAGGATTTTGGTCGCTTCGCAGCTTTAACTGAAAGCTTAAGCCTTCGCTCACGTTAAATCTCACGTGAAAAGTAGTAAGCGATAAACGTTAACTTACTACTTTTCAAACATTTTACCCGCTGGTTGGGTATTGAAATGTGTTCAGAACAATAGGTTCTGAATAGTTTTCAGTCCCTAACAAGGCGGGAATTATCATAAAGGGATAAAAATGAAACCCGAATCTAAAATTTATATTGCCTCCGTGGGTCAAACCGAAATGAAGTTTGAAACCGGAAAGTTAGCCCTGCAAGCTGGTGGGGCTGTAACTGTTCGTACTGGTGATTCAGTGATTTTTGCTGCTGCAACCATGGATAAACAACCAAAAGAAGGAACTGATTTCTTCCCGCTGACCATTGATTATGAAGAAAGAATGTATGCTGGTGGTCGAATTCCAGGTTCATTCTTCCGAAGAGAAGGAAGACCTTCCACTGATGCAATCCTGCTTGCCAGACTTACCGATCGACCCATTCGCCCTTTGTTCGATGAAGGAATGCGTAATTCAGTTCAAATCATCATGGTTTCTTTTTCTTCTGATGGAGAGAATCCACTGGATATTCTGGCTGTCAATGCTGCTTCTGCTGCATTAATGATTTCAGATATTCCCTGGAATGGTCCGATTGGTGCTGTAAGAATTGGCAGAATCAATGGTGAATTTGTTGTCAATCCTACCTTCCAGCAATTGGAAGAATCAGATCTGGATTTGCGCGTTGCTGGTACACGCGAAGCAATTTCGATGGTTGAATGCGGCGCAAAAGAAATCCCCGATGAGATAATGATCGAAGCTTTATCATTTGCACACAAATCAATTCAACCAATCATTGATTTACAAATGAAAATGGCTCAGGAGATTGGTAAAACCAAACTTGTAGTGCCCTTATTCTTAAATGATAAAGATTTGGTAAAGGAAGTTAATGATCATGTTTCTCAAAAAATCGTTTCAGCATTAGCCAGCCCACATACAAAAGCCGAATTATATGATGCGATCGATCTGATGAGAGATGAAATGGTATCGGAATTCGCAAATGATGATGATATTTTGAAAACTTCTGTAAAAGAAGCTTTTGAAGAAAGCTACAAACAAGTAGTTCGAAATCGAATCATTGAACAGGGAATACGACCCGATGGACGTACCGTCACTGAAATTCGCCCAATCTGGTGTGAAATTGGAATCAGTCCCCGTGCCCATGGCTCAGGATTATTCACGCGTGGAGAAACACAAGCTTTAACACTTGCGACTTTAGGAACGCCACGTGAAGCACAGGAAATTGATTCCCTGTCACCTTCCGATAGCAAACGATACATGCATCATTACAATTTTCCGCCATACGCCACAGGAGAAGCAAAACCATTACGTGGTCAATCCAGACGTGAAATTGGGCATGGAGCATTAGCTGAACGCGCATTAGAACCCGTTATTCCTGCAGAAGAGGATTTTCCATATACTTTACGTTTGGTATCCGAGATCTTAATGTCCAACGGTTCAAGTTCAATGGCATCTGTTTGTGGTTCGACATTGGCTTTGATGGACGCAGGCGTGCCGATTAAAGCCCCTGTTGCTGGCGTAGCAATGGGATTAATTATGGAAAATGATAAATATGCAATCCTGACCGATATCCAGGGTTTGGAAGATCATTTAGGGGATATGGATTTCAAAGTTGCCGGTACAGAAGCTGGAATAACTGCTTTACAAATGGATATCAAAATATCCGGTATCACACCTGAAATCATGTCAAAAGCCTTAAAACAGGCTTACGAAGCCCGTGTATCGATCCTTGGCAAAATGATGGAAGTAATTGCTGTTCCGAATCCAACATTAAAACCACATGCTCCAAAGATCACCATCGTGAAAGTTCCCGTTGACAAAATTGGAGCAATCATTGGTCCAGGCGGTAAAAACATCCGTGCCCTGCAAGAAGAAACAAAAACCAAAATCGATATCGGCGAAGATGGCAGTGTTTTCATTGCTGCAAGTGAAGGTTACGGCGCTGATATTGCCAGAGAACGCATTGAAGCCATGATCGAAGTCGCTCAGATCGGCAGAATTTATACCGGTAAAGTCGTTCGTGTTGCTGATTTTGGAGCATTTGTCGAGATTTTACCCGGCCAGGATGGCATGGTCCATATTTCACAATTGGACACTGAACGTGTAAGCTCAGTTGCTGATGTCGTTTCTGTTGGTGACGAATTGACAGTTATGATTACAGACATCGATGACAATGGAAAAATTCGTCTTTCACGTCAGGCAGTTCTGGAAGGTTGGACAGTAGAAGAAGCCAAAGAACACGATAAAGGCGGAAAACCATCCGGAAATCGCTCCGGCGGAAATTACAATAACCGTGGTGGCGATCGCGGTGGAAATCGCGGCAGTGACCGCGGTGGAAATCGCGGCAATGATCGTGGCGGAGACCGAAAACGTTTCTAATTTATTGACTCAAAAAAAAGACCTGTTTTTCAAAAAACAGGTCTTTTTTTATTGTCTTTGTGTTGGTAAAAATGGCATTTCAGGACCAACTCTATGCAATAATTTCGCTAAAGCCGATTGCATTGCTATGCGATCATCCCAGGGGTATTCAATTTCCCCAAAACACATGGATTGTTCATGCCCTTTTCCACAAGAAATCACAAGATCATCATCCCTTGCGAGTAATACGCCTTGTAAAATTGCATTCCCCCGATCTGGAACAATAAATAGGTTTTGATTTAGAACTGCGCCATTTCGAATTGCTTCGTCCTGCATTTCGGATAAGATATCACTCAAATTTTCCGTACGGGGATCTTCAGCAGTAATAATTGTCACATCTGAAAATTTTACAGAAACTGCAGCCATCATGCGTCTTTTTTCTCTATCCCGCAATCCTGCAGATCCAAATATCGCAATAACTCTTCCATTAGTCATTTTCCTGGCTGCAATAAGGGCTTTTTCCAATGCGTTTGGCGTATGAGCAAAATCAACAATCGCTTGAAATTTTTGCCCCATAATGATTTGCTGCATGCGTCCAGGAACAGACTCCAATGCTGAAATACCAATGGCAGCAATTTCAGGAGAAATTCCAAGCCCGAAAATGGATACTCCTAATGCTGCTAAACTGTTTGCGACATTAAACTCACCACTAATATTACATTGAATTGCAATCCGAAAGTCTTCGCTACACGCAACAAAATCAATTCCGTTTTGATGATGACGAATATCTTCTGCCCAAATATCACCACTAGAATTGACCGAGTAGACGATCGTTTTGGTATTAATTGTCTTGGATAAATACTCGTAAGAAATATCATCCTTATTAATAACTGCCAGGCGGAAATTTCCTGCCTTTTTCTCACCAGTTTCCAGTAACATTTCAAACATACGTGCTTTTGCGGCTAAATAATTTTCATAAGAACCATGAAAATCGAGATGTTCATGGGTGATATTGGTTACCACCCCGATATCAAACTCACAACCGATCACACGCCCTTGGGCTAGCCCATGAGATGTCGTTTCTAAAATGACATGGGTGATGCCAGCATCTTTCATCTTGCGAAGGTAAAACTGTATGGAAGGCGCTTCCGGCGTTGTCACATGGAAGCCGGTATCCAGAATTTCTTCTCCGATTTGTGCATTTACAGTGGAGATCATGCCAACTTTTAACCCGGCAGTTTTCAAAATTTGATAGATCAAATTAGATGTCGTCGTTTTTCCATCGGTTCCGGTGACACCAATAATGGTCATCGAACGCGCTGGGTACCCAAAAAAAGCTGCCGAAAGGAAAGCCAGTGCTTTTCTTGAATCCTCAACTTGAAAATAAGGTACTTGAAGATTTTTCCAGGTACCAATTGGTTGCATTCCAAATACTGCCGACGCCCCATTTTCAATCGATTGTTTGATAAATTTATGACCATCAACATTGTTACCAACCAATGCCACGAATATTGATCCGGATTTTACGCTGCGCGAATCAAATTCTATCGAGGTAACCATGGAATGAAAGTCCATTCCATTCGATTCCCATTTAAAAGGGACTTCCTGCATTAATCGTTCGAGGAGAATTTCCATCATTTACCAAAAAACAAGGGTTGGCAAAGATAATTCAATCTATCACCAACCCTCTATAACGTACAAATTAAAATTATTGAAGTGCTTTTTGTAATGTGCCTAATTGCCCGGCAACCGAGCCATCTACTACATGATCACCAACGCGCAAAATCAAACCTCCAAGAATTGAAGGATCTACGCGGAAGCTAATCGAAGCTGCGTCACCAATTTGCTTGATGACATCTTTTTTAACCTGTTCCTGTTCATCGGCAGATAAAGGTAAAGCACTTGTTACTTCTGCAGCATTGCCTGCGAATGATACTTCGTTCAAAACAGAAACTTTCCCGCCTTTGACACCACTGAAAAACTCTGACAATAAAGCATGTTGACGTTTTTCATCTAATGCTTCACCGATCAGTTTTTGAGCCGCTGCAATAGCAATCGCTGAGACATCACCACGCATTTCACTTAACAATCGAACGCGTTCTTCTTCCACTTCTGCCAATGCATTTGTTCGTTCTTTTTCAATGACTTTGTCCGCATCTGAAACGATTTCTTTTTGTAATGTTTCTGCTCGGGCGGTTGCATCACGAACAATTTCCCCTGCCTTGGCTTGTGCTTCACTCATGATCTCTTCTGCCGCTTCTTCCGCTCTTGCACGAGCATCTGCAGCTACACGGGCGTCTTCAAGACCTTGAGCAGTCTTCTTACGTCGCGTTTCCAGCATTTTTGTGAGCGGTCCAAATACCCAAGCTCGCAATACAATGAATATAATCGCAAAATTTACGATATGAACTAATAAAAACCCGAGATTAATACCAAGTTTTTCCAAGATTCGCTCCTTTCGCAGATTATAAAACAAACAACATTAAGAAAGCGATAACCAAGCAATAAATAGCAATGGCTTCAGAAAATGCAATACCAAGAATCATATTGGTAAACAAGTTACCATAAGCATCCGGATTTCTCGCCATACCGTTTAATGCGCCATGAACGCTTAACCCAATACCAATACCTGCACCTAAAGCACCAATCATGGATAGACCAGCACCAATAAATTTTGCAGCAAGAACTAAATCACCCGTCATTTTTCCTCCAAATGTTTTTATAATTAATGATCAGCGTGTTCGCCATGACCTTGCGTTGCTTGTGACATAAAGACCAATGTCAGCATGCCAAATACAAATGCCTGGATAACTCCCATAAATAATTCAAAAGCATAAATTAGTGATGGAACAAATACGGGAAGCATTGCACCTACTAATGCCACCAAAACAGTTCCTGAAAACATTACGCCAAATAGACGAAATGAGAACGAAAGGATTTTTGCCAATTCTGAGATTAATTCCAGGACACCAACAATGAAGTCCATAAAACCTAAGAAAGGCTTCTTAAAAATCGTTGTGAAATTTAAGAATTTTGAAAAATATCGAAATCCTTGTGCTTTTATACCTAAAACTTGCACCATGACCACAGAAATAAGCGCAAGAGCAACTGTAAAGTTTAAGTCAGTCGACAGGCCTCTGAAAAATGGAGTAACAATACTACCTTCTCCTTCAGGTGCTTTGCTTCCAAGAAGGATAGACCAATTTCCTCCAATGCTTTGCGTTAAATAACCATGTTCTGAATGATGCATCACCCCGATTGTTTCCATGCCCGGTATCAATTTCGTAAGGTTTGCAACAAACACTAAAACAACAATCGTTGCGAACCAGGGGAATATTTGTTTCGTGTATTTACCGGCGGAAGTCTCGGTGAGGTTATAAAGGCCTTCTACGATCATCTCAAAGATTGCTGCAACCCCTTTAGGGACCAGGTTGCCACCTTTTAATCCGTTTCGAACCAACAAGGCCAGTAATATGATGATTGCATCGACAAGCAACATGGATGGGAGCGTATTTACAAGGTAAAAATCACCAACCACTGGTAATGTAAAAATAGGCTCTGCCAGAATTCTTTCTGGAGCGACTTGAATATGTGGTTGGATTGGAACAGATACAAATTGAACAAAAATTATTGTTAAGAAGACCAATCCAAAAATCCACCAGCGATTTACACCCCAGCGCCACTTTTTAGTTCTTTCCAATGTCTGCCTCCTTCGGATCTTTGGTAGAATCAGTAGGTTTGATTCTGAATTTAGATGTTGCAAAACGTACCACAATAATCATAACGGCTATGGATACTGGAATACTTACGATCAGTAATCCTAACGTAAACATCGGTTTTGTTTGAAAGTGATTATCCAGCCAAAGACCACCCAATATTGCAGCAATTATGATGACGAAAGTGAAACAACCGACCTGTCCCGTAACACTGGCAAGCGTAAAATTAAATATTCTGGTTTTACGTTCAGTTGTTGCCGGCTTCTCAGATTGCATACCAAATTATTATAACATACACAAAAAATGAACGTCAATAAAGTGAAACAAGATTGTTAGAAGCAAAATTCAACCAATCCATCCAGGGTGAATAAACAACACCTAAAACCAAAATTCCAATCACACAAACGAACAAAGCGAGTTTCCAACTCGATGAAAGAAAAATTGTGTCCTTCGATTCTTTTGCTGTAAAAGCTGTTTTAATGACAACAAGATAATAATAAAGTCCTATAAATGAATTAACGATTCCCACCAGCACCAAAATCACCTTGTCCGCCTGCATTGCTGCGGCAAAAATGAAAATTTTACTTACAAATCCGCCAAATGGTGGAATCCCCGCTAAAGAAAGCATGGCAATCAGAAATGAAAATGCCAGAATTGGAGACTTTTTAATCAATCCACTCAATTCCGAGATTTGACTGGAGCCATTTTTTGTTTCAATAATATGCGCAACACCAAATGCAGCCAGATTGGTAAAAAGATAAACGAGTAAATAATACATCGCAGCTTTGATGCCTAATTGATTTCCGGATGCAACGCCAATCAGAATATATCCTGCATGTGATATTGATGAATATGCCAATAATCTTTTTAAATCTTTTTGCAAAAGAGCAATCAGATTACCTGCCAACATTGTAATGATGGATACGATCATCATCAATTCCAGCCAATTGGGAGAATTCTGTGGAAAAATTGCCAGCATAAAGCGTATTAGAACAATGAATCCTGCGCTTTTTGAGGCTGTTGACAGGAACCCGGAAATTGGTGTTGGTGCTCCCTGATATACATCCGGTGCCCAAAAATGAAACGGCACTGCTGAGACTTTAAAACCAAATCCTGCAACGATCAATAACAGTATCAAAATTTGAATTCCAATTGTTATGGAACCATCCAGGATCTTGCCAGCTATGCTGTAAATATTTGTTTCACCTGAAAAACCATACAATAAGCTAAATCCATAAAGCATAATAGCCGATGTCATCGCACCAAAGAATAGATACTTTAACCCACTTTCAACGGATGCTTTATCGTTCTTAATGAATCCGGAAAGCACATATAAAGGAATGGATGTCATCTCAATTGCTAAATAAAGCATGATCAGATCGGAGGCCATAGCCATAAAACTCATACCAATCACACTGGCAAGTAATAGTGCCAAATAATCACCAGATACAACAAATTTCTTCTGGTTCATGGAAAACAAAATTGTTATGATTGCCCCAATGAGTATGATCAATTGAAAGAAATAACTTGCCGCATCGACCTGTATCATCCCGCCCCAGGCAGAATGTTGTTCAGGACCGGGATTCAGAAATATCAACTTTCCCAAAAGAATTACAAAAACTCCGGAAGAAACAACCCATCCCAAAACATCTTTATTTTCTTTTTTATATAATGCTTCTATCAGTAAAGAAATCCCGATCAGGAGTAACAATCCAATTTCAGGTAATATCGCCAATAAATCGCCGGAAGGTAGGGATAAAGCCAACATTATGCACCTCCGATCAGTGTTAAAATATGGTTTACACCTGTTTCAATGAGGGGAACCATCAATTGGGGCAGTAAACCAATTCCGATCATAAAAAGACTTAATAAACCAATAGAAATTTTATCCCTTACTGAAATATCATGAACATGTTCTTCGTACTGGGATGGCAAGTCTCCAAAAAATACCCTGCGGATTGTAAGCAAAATATATGCTGCTGTGATCACAATCGATATTATCGCAATGATTGCGACGATTGGGGCAACTTGCCATGCACCCATATAAATAGGGATTTCGGCGATGAATCCGGACAAGCCAGGCATGCCCATCGAAACAAGCCCTGCGATGATAAACCCAAAAGCAGCAAACGGCATCTTCTTAGCAAGCCCACCCAGAGAAGCAATATCACGTGTGTGCGTCTGGTCATAAACCATTCCGACAATTGAGAAGAATAATGCAGTCATCACTCCGTGCGAAAACATTTGCAAACCTGCGCCTAATAGACCGTTATAGTTCAACGACGCAAATCCAATCAAGACCAAGCCCATATGTGACACAGATGAGAAACCAATAACATATTTAAAATCTTTCTGTATCATGGCT
This sequence comes from uncultured Anaerolineaceae bacterium, assembly GCA_964586385.1. GTDB lineage: Bacteria > Chloroflexota > Anaerolineae > Anaerolineales > Anaerolineaceae > UBA6170. The sequence goes on along the minus strand of CAZPIM010000035.1, from coordinate 18,357 downwards.
ATGAATGCGCCATAAACCACATTAATTGTAGCCAGAACAAGTATCCATGTAGACCAATATCGCGCACCTTCGGGTAACAACATAATCGCAACACGTAAAGCAGCAAACACGCCTACTTTCATTTCCACACCAGCTAACAACATAGAGATAGCGGTTGGAGCTGCTACGTGGCCATCAGGTGCCCAACTATGGAATGGGAAAATACCTCCTAGAATTGCGAAGCCAAGAAAAATAAATGGAAACCATAATCTCTGAATTTCTGCTGAGAAACCAGCTTGCTCTAGTAAGAGTAAGTCAAATGAACGTTCGGGAGAAGCAAAGTAAATTGCCAAAGAACCCACTACAGCCAGCATGGAACCAATGAAGAGATAAAGCGTTAGCTTCATTCCGCCATATTCTCTTGTTTGTGGAGAGCCCCAAATAACAATCATCAAATATTTCGGGAAAACTGCAATTTCTAAAAAGAAAAAAAGTAAAAACAGATCTAAAGAGGAAAAAACTCCCAGCACACTTGTGGCCAAAAACATTAAATAAGCAAAAAATTCTTCCGGTCGATCATTTATTTTCCAGGAAACCATGACTCCAGTGAAAACCACCAGGCCAGTCAGGACAAGCATTGCGATTCCAATTCCATCCACTCCCAAGTGGTAGGAAATGCCAAATTCAGGTAACCATGCATACTTCTCAACAAATTGATAACCAGCACGATCAAGTGAGTAAGTAGCCCATAAGAAGAAAGTGAGCAGCAAAACGATACTTGCTGCAGAAAGGGCAATAGGTCGAATGATCTCTGGCTTCTTCCTGCCAAAGAAAAGTATCAACAGTCCTGCAATTAATGGAAGAAAAATGATAATACTTAGGATTGGAAACCCCATTCCTTCACCTCTTTAGAATAACAAATTAACAGCATTATTGATCATATTCAAGATCCAGGATGGCCATATCCCGATCCACAGCATCAATATCATGAGCGGTGCGATGACAAAAATCTCACGTTTATTGATTTCTTTTAACTGACTCCATTGCATATTTTTTGGACCATGAAGTAACCCTGCAATCGCCTTTAGCACATATACACCTGTAAAGAAAAGACCTATCATACTCAAGGCAGTTGCCAGCGGGAAGATATGCCAAGCTCCCCGAACCACCAGGAATTCAGAAACAAACCCATTCAATCCTGGTAGCCCTAAGGCAGCCATTGAAGTAAACACAAATATTGCACCATAGACCGGTAAAATTGCCCACAAACCACCAAAATCTTCTAATTGCCTTGTATGAGTACGATCATAAATTACTCCGACCAGGAAAAACATTCCAGCGGAAGATAATCCATGATTAAACATCTGAAGGATTGATCCATTTAAGGCGATATTTGCGCTTTCAACAATGCTTTTATCACCAATATTCCATGCATATGCTGCCGATGCGATTCCAAGAACGACAAATCCCATATGATTAATGGATGAATACGCTACCAATCGTTTTAAGTCTTTTTGAGCAAAAGCTGATAATGCGCCAAAAATAATTGCCGCTGTTGCCAATCCAGCCAAAATGCCAGCATAACGCTGTGATTCAACCGGAAAAAGCGGAATCACCAATCGAATGAAACCATATGCACCTAATTTCAACAACACACCGGCTAAGATCATTGATCCGGCGGTTGGCGCTTCGGTGTGTGCATCAGGCAACCATGTATGAAATGGCCAAATCGGTACTTTGATAGCAAAAGCAATCACAAATGCCCAAAAAGCGATCGATTTAATTGTTTGTATTGAAAGACCCAACGGAATTAAGGTTTGGAAATTCGTTTCTGTTAATTTTGGCCAAAGCTCAAATATTTTTACCAGATCAAACGTATGTGTTGTAAGCCCAATCATTTGAATGGATAATAACAATCCTAACGATCCACCCATCGTGAAAAGGATAAACTTAAGACTGGCATAGTTTCGATTCTTCCCGCCCCACTGACTTATTAAAAAGTACATAGGAACTAGACCTATTTCCCAAAACAGGAAAAATACCAGGAGGTCGAGTGAAATAAATACTCCCAGAACACCAGTTTCAAGGAAAAGAAATAAAGCCATGTAGACTTTTATTTTTTCTTTAACCCCAAAGGAAGCTAAAATCGCCAGTGGAGTTAGAATTGTCGTCAGTAAAACCATTGGGAGAGAAATGCCATCCACACCAAAATGAAATGAAGAACCAATAGCAGAAAACCAGGGGAATTGAATTTCGTATTGAAATCCGCCAGTTCCATTATCAAATCCAAACCATACAAGCAACGATATTAAAAAGACGATGACACTGCCAACGAAAGCGGTCCATTGGACCATTCGTTTTTCTGTTTCCGGAAGGAAAAGCAAAAGAATTGCAACCAGACTGGGAACCAGCAGGACATATAACAGAAGCGAATTTTCCATATTTTCCTTTCCCTTTCCCAGATCCTAAAAAATGATAACCAAAAAAATTATGCTTCCCACTAAAGAAAAAGCCAATGCTAAAAACATATAATCCTGAACTTTTCCTGTTTGGGTCAAACGAATTTCAGAACCAACGAATCTGGTTGATTTGGCAAGATTATCCCCACCGCGATTAATAATTGGAAGATCGAATTTTTGTCGGAGAATATTACCTAGCCAGAGTCCAATATTTGAGATACCGTGCAAAACACCATCGATGATTTTTAAATCCATCCATGAATAAACAATTTTTTCAGCTACCCATGTGATTGGTTTAATTAATACTTTTGTATAAAACTCATCAATAAAATATTTATTTTCCAAAACCTTATAATAGTTTCCAAGGGACCAAGCCATAGGATCATCTTCGCCCTTCTTCAATCTTCGATAAACGAGATATCCCAGTAATAATCCACCTAAACTTACGAACAGCGAAGTAAATAATGGCACAAGACTATGATGCTCAGTTGCATGTTCTCCCCCATGAAGCATAGATCCGACAAATTCTGTGAACCAATTGGGAAGTTTTCCTCCCAAAACCGGAAATCCTTCCGGAATACCTGCCCACCCGGCACCTAAAGCAAAAAATGATAAAACCACCAGCGGTAAGGTCATAGTAATTGGTGTTTCATGCGCATGTTCTGCAGCCGTTGAACGCGGTTTTCCCAGGAAAACTAACGTTATTTGACGCATCGTATAAAATGCGGTCAATAAGGCAGAAATCGCCAAAACTGCAAATACTATAACAAAACCACCATTGAATGCTCCGGACAATATTTCATCCTTGGACCAAAAGCCTGCTGTGATAATGGGAAAACCTGATAGTGCCAATCCCCCAATGAGAAAAGTGACAAATGTGATTGGCATTTTTTTATATAAGCCACCCATATGAAACATATCTTGAGGATCAATGTGTTCGTTTGTATGAAAAACCCCATGTTCCATCCCATGTATAACGGAACCAGATCCTAAAAACAATAATGCTTTAAAAAATGCATGCGTAACAAGATGGAATGCAGCTGCAACGTAAGCTCCGATTCCCAATGCTGCGATCATATAACCTAATTGTGAAATTGTTGAATATGCTAATACTTTCTTGATATCTTTTTGCGCTAATGCGATCGTTGCAGCAAAAAGGGCAGTAAAAGAACCGATGATGGACATGATCAGCATCGGAGGGGTTAATACCGTACCACCTTCCCATCCGGCTGATAATATCGGAAAGAACCGTATTGCCAGATAAACGCCGGCTGACACCATTGTTGCTGCATGGATCATAGCTGAAACTGGTGTAGGACCTTCCATCGCATCCGGTAACCACACATGCAGAGGAAATTGAGAGCTCTTCCCTACAACGCCAATGAAAACCAAGATACCAATTAAAGCTGCCCAGGATAATCCAAAAACCGGTGAAATAGTGAGTGCTAACGAATGGAGGACTTCTTCTGAAAAAACCACTTCATATTGAAGACTGCCAGTAATGGTATATAAAGCAGCTAAACCAATCAACATAAACACATCGCCAATTCGTGTTGTCAGGAAAGCCTTTATTGCAGCAGCTTTTGCCGAAGGTTTAGCATACCAGAACCCAATCAATAAATACGAGCACAAACCCATAATTTCCCAGCCGATATAAAGAGTGAGCAAGTTGTTGCTAACGACTAGTACATACATGGCAAATGCAAAAAGACTTATGAACGCAAAGAATCTGGCATACATAGGTTCAATCGACATTACTTTATGTTGGTGACCTGAAGGTCCGGTAATTGTTGCACCATGAGGTTGTAATCCCGGAAGATCGTGGTCTCCTTTTGGCTGTCCAAAATTGTGATAACCAATACTGTAAATAAAAATCATTAACACAGTCCAGGCTACGAAGAATAAAGTAACCGCAGATAATGCATCGATTTGGACACCAATTTTAAGAAACGTGCCCGCAGTCGGAAGCCAATTAATGGAATTCTCCAATGGTTGGTTTAACACACCACTTGGACCTATCGCCCAAATGAAAATGATCATACTAAACAACCAGGATACGCCGGATGCAATTATTGCCAGCGAATGGCTTAGTTTATTTGATTTATTGGTAAAAAGGACAATCAAAAAGAATGCGATTAAAGGCGGTACGGGTACCAACCAGGTAAGCAATTCATAATTCATAATAACCCCGTCTCCTTTATCCTTTTAGCGTATTCAAGTCAGCAGCGACGATGGATTTATTACTTCGAAAGACAGAAATAATAATCGCTAATGCTACAGCTGCTTCTGCAGCAGCTGCCAAAATAACAATTGCAGTAAAAACCATGCCATTTATTTCAATAATCCCGCTTAACTGAGAGTGGTAGTGCCAAAAAGCCAACAAATTTACATTCACCGCATTCAACATGAGTTCAACCCCCATTAAAATTGCGATAGCGTTCTTTCTGACAATTGCACCATAAAGACCCAATAAAAATAAAATCGCAGCTAATATAAGATACCAGGAAAGTGGAATCATGATTTTTTCTCTATCCTTTTTTCAAATGCAATAAAAACTCCCCCTAACAAAGCAGCTAAGAGAAGAACAGATGCTGTTTCAAAAGGCAGAGCATAACCTTGTGGGTCAACAAGTCCTTTACCCAAAGATAATATGGTTTCCTGTCCAGGGGAATTCAATGCAATCAACGCAGTGTTAAAACCTTCCCAGGTCGATATTTGGCTGATAAGAGCAAACAAAATAACTGAGACCAAAACAATTGCAATCCCCCAGGCACGATTGGTTTGAGTATCAGAAACGCTCATTATATTATGTGTTAACATCACCGCAAAAATAATTAATATTGCAATTGCACCAACGTAAACAAGAATTTGTACCGCAGCAAAAAAGCTTGCCTCTAATAATGCAAAAAGCGAAGCAACACCTAATAAAGTTAAAACTAACCATAAAGCAGAATGCAACAAATTTCTGAGACTGACAACCATAATTGCTGAAAATATTGTGACAATTGCTAAAGAAAGGAAAATCAGTTGCTGAACACTCATCCTATCACCCTCTTGAGATGTTTTTCGAAAATAAATTGTCTGGTTTTGCGACTGGACGTGATCGCAGACCAACTTCAGGGATTTCCAAATTTTCTTCTTTATTATTGATCAATTTTAAGCTAATAAAAAACAGTCCCAAATTAATAATCAATATGCTTAAATATTGAATATTTTGTCCGTAATTCTCAAATAATTTACCAAAAATAATTACAAGCATGAATAAGACTAAGGAAACAGGCGTCAGGAATTTCCAATTAATATTCATCATTTGATCGATCCTGTATCTCGGGAAACTACCTCGAATCCAAACCCCCAAAAACCAAATAATAAGGGATTTTAGTGCTAAGTAGAGTCCACCCAAAACCGGGAAAGATTCAACGCCTGGGCCACGCCAACCGCCCAAAAAAATTGTGGAAAAAATTAGGGCAGAAGTAAAAGCCCTTAAAAAGTCAGCTACATAAAACATCCCAAATTTTAATCCGGAATATTCGATATTAAAACCAGCGACTAATTCAGATTCAGCCTCTGCCAGGTCAAATGGTGCTCTTCCATTCTCTGCAATTGAAGCGATGAAAAAGATCAGTGCACCAAAAGGCATAATTAAAATAAAGGGAATTCTCTGAGCAATGACAATGTCATCCATTGCCATTGATGAACTTAATAAAACAGGGATTAACAAAACAATTGCCATTGGTATTTCATACGAGATCATTTGTGCTGATGCACGAAAAGCTGAAATCAACGCGTATTTATTATTGGAACCCCATCCAGCCATCATAATTCCTAATTCACCAAGACCACCAACTGCCAGTAAAAAAATGACTGCCACATTCAAATTGGTCCCAGTCATCGTGTTTGAGAATGGGATGATCGCCCACACAAGTAAAACAGATGCAACAATGATAATTGGTGCAAGATGATATGGAATAGGATCAACTCCATAAGGAATGATATGTTCTTTAATAAATATTTTGACCATATCTGCGACGGATTGAAAAATACCCCAGGGACCGACTTGATTGGGACCATACCGGTCCTGTAATCTCGCAATAATTTTTCTTTCAGCCCAGATGAAAATTAGCGTTAATAATAAAGCACTTGTTCCGAGTAATGCCGCTCCGATGAAGTAAAGAATAAAATTCGACCAGTCTGCAGATACCCCCCATCCATTTAATAGGTTGATTAACCACTCACTAATCGCAAAAATCGGATCGCTGATAAAATCAAAAAAATTCATCCTTGATCTACTCCTTATTCATTACCAGGTTAATGCGCCTTTTCGCCAAACATATAAGAAACCAATAAATAGAATCGTTATAAAAATAATGGTCTCAATAATCATAAATAATGAAATTTGATTATATGCCACAGCAATTGGATACAAAAAAACTGTCTCAACATCAAATATCAGGAAAACCAGGGCGTATAGATAATATTGAATCCGAAATTGAATCCAGGTTTTATCATATGTTTCCATACCACATTCATATACGGAATTCTTTATGTTATTCGGTTTTTTGGGGGAAAGAATTCTGGCTAAAAGGATTGCTATTGTGGGTAATAAAATTGAAATTGCGACAAAAATGGCAATATATAACCACTGGTTGAGCATAACTTCTCCTATTCAAAATGAATTCAAAGGTGGGAATAACCAGGTCTTTTCATGCCCCTCCCAATTTATTGTGATAATTTTATCACAATAAAAAAATGTGAAAATCAAAAAGGGGGAGTAATCATATAAATAAGAGTTTATTAGATTAATTTTGGTTAAGTTGTGATTTTGATTTGTGCGCAACAAACAACGCAACAATTATTGAAGCAAATAACAAAACACTCATAAAGACACGAACAAAAATAGTATTTAGACCCAAAAAATTTATTACTTTAATGTTTATTGGTTTGGCGAGAATTATTTCTTTTAGAGTCTTTTCTGAGCTTTCCTTTGGAATCAAATTCATATAGAGCCAAATCGTCCCTCGAAAATCTCCCGCAAATTTTCCTAAGATTACCCAATTAAAATTGATTTTTTGACCAGGTAAAATATTCTTGCTAATCACTCCGGAAGGTTTTACATCGATTCCTGCCAATTCGACTCGCGCTTCCAGATTTACATAATATGCATCTAATGAAATGATTTCTTGAAAATCATTTAATTCAGACAAATTATTATTTGTTATAAAATCCTGATCGAGTTTCAGTAGAATTTGTATTGTTTCGGATTCGCCAGTACGAATTCTTTTTGGCCAGTAAACTGAAAACTGTTCTTTTACCAAAGAAGAATCATTGCCTGAGAGAAAGGTTAAAAAAAGAATTATCGTGGAAATTAAACCAACTAATAAAATAAATCCAAGTTTTTTATATTTAAATATTTTCATGTTCGTATATTACGATTGAAGTTTTATTTTGAAAAATATTGTAAAGGTGAAATTTTTTTGTTATGTAACTTTAAAATTTATACCTGTAAGGAAAAAAAAATAACGAAAAATTATCACATTATTTACGAAATGCAAAAAATAATTGGTTTCTATTTCATTTTACTAATGTCAGCCATCAATATTGCAAGATAAAGTCTTCATTAAATAAGACATCACTTCAGTTTTCTGTTCAGTTTGATTTGTATCAAAAGTCTCTTTATCGATCTGTCGTAAAAAAAGACAAGTTCTTTCTTGTAAGTTCACAGTCAAATCCAATGCTTGCAAAGTGTAAATTTTAACCTGGTCCCATTGATCTAAATGGGCATAGGCTTGGATAAATGGAAAAAGCTCGCGGCCATGTTCAGGTTTTTCACCTACGTTTTCAGCACCAGCTTTAAGATTTCCAATTTCGTTCCAGTTTTCAAATTGTGCAGCCAATTCTGCTTTTTGATAAAAATAACACCAGTTATGATTGATTTCTGCGCCAAACAATTGGCTTACGATTTTAGAATTTGTTCTGTGTTCATTATCTATTTGGTCTAGATGAGAAATCGAGAATAGATCTTTTTCTTCTTGATTCAAATTTGGTAAATAAGCATCGTCCGGATTCACAAACCAGTAACAACGCTGCTTAGGTTCTTCATAAAACACAAGAGCACTGGACGTTGATCCGGTAAAGAATAATGACCGTAATTTTCCAGTAATTATTCCATCTTCAGCAAAATCAGAAATTTGATTATAACGGTGGCGTGTTGCACTTAAGTAAACATAATCTAAAGTTGTATTTTCAATATTCTGATCATATATCGCATTTAATGCAAACCAAATAGAATATTCCGCAACCGAACCAAATGGCATTGTCGGTGAAAGGATGGCTGTGCCTGGATCGATAGAAGGCGCACGCCACATAACTTGCCAATAGAATCGTTCCTGTTCTAGCCAGTTATTTTGAAAATCATTTACCACTCGTATTTGATATGAAATAGAAACCATCAAAAATAATGCAAGTATGATATTTTTTTTCTTCTCATTAATAGTGATCGCTTTCCAAAAAAATACGAAGAGAACACAAACACCTAACATCATCGGCAGTGCAAAACGATCCGACCATAAGCCAACGATAACTTGCCGATTGATAAACCATACTGGAAGTCCTCCGAAAAGAATCGCAATAATGGAAAAAATCAATCCTTTTGAGAAAAATTCGTCATTGGATTTTTGTTTAGTTTTCCATTTGGAAATTATCATATAGAAAACTACAGCAAAAACTATTCCGACAAAAAGTGAAAAAAGGTAAGTGCGTGATTGCAAATCAATTTCTATTGAATTGACTGTTTTTCCCCAAACCGAAAACAAAAGATAGACCAAATCCTGAGCGACCATCTGTAAAAATGCTATGGAGGTTTGTATAGGTTGTGTTAATAAATCAGTCAACAATTCAAGGTTGTTACCAGTCTGATTATTATTTATTTTATCCAAAAGCCAAAATCGATAGAATACAAAAATCAATAATCCAACGATATAAGGCAGCCATTTTTTAAAAGTATATAAAATTAACTTCGCCCCTTTTAAGACTTGTTTATCTGCCAATAAAATAATTATTACCGGGCGTAAAAATTCCAAGCCAACAAAGTATTCCATTGTAAGCATATTGAGTAATGCTAAAACTACACCTAATATTGTAAATTTCACACTATGGCGTTCATTACGAATTGACCTTACCATGACAGCTAATGAAAAATTAAATAATCCATAAGTTATAAAATGTTGACAATAAGCGATCGATACAGATTGTGTAAAGAATCCCGGATAGACTGACCAAAGCAAAGTGATCCAACCGATCTCCTGGTGTCTATTCGGGAACATAACCCGTAAAAATACCCACAGGCCAAAGGCAGCAAACCATCTGGCAAGTATTCCGTAAATTTGCCACAAAACCGGATAATTTTGTAATATTGGTAAAGGAAATACATATGTCCAAATAGAAATCGGACGATCGAATAAATAGTAATTCCAAAAAGCATTTGGAACATCCAAATTGGAAAGAAGGATCGCCTGCCAATCATCCCAATAAATCCCCATTCGATTAATTTGATATCCGTAAACAATAAAAATAAAGAATAGTAATAGAATTGGGAAATTTTTTATTGAAAATAGAAAATTAATTTTGGAAATTATTTTCATAGAATGGGATCCTGGAAAAAGTATACATTATTATAAACAAAAACGCGCCTATAACAGACGCGTTAAGTCAAAACTAAAGAAAAGTTCTATCCAATATAAATTTCTACTTTTGTTCCGTCTTCATCATCGACATTGATAAATACCGGATCCTCTTTATTTATTTGGCTATCTATTGAGTGCAGCATGTCCTCAAGTTGATCATTTTCAAATTTTCCCGGTATTCTAATATTGAAAGTTCTAATGATAAATAAAGCAAAATTGATTGGCAATGGAAAGCCTAAAATAATTCGTTCAGGTTTTTCCCCTTTTGGTTGGCGTATGAGAATATGAAGCCACCGCGCTTGATCAAGGATCCATGCAAAGTAGATTAAAAAAATTCCAAATGCTAACGGAAGGAATGAAAACCAAAACCAAAATCCAAGTCCAGAATTTTGATAGCTTTGATACAGCCAATAAGCGGAAAAAGATGTGATCAACATACCAAAAATAAGAGGCACAATCCAAAACAGGTTTCCCCAGGTCGGACGCCGAGGAATTTCTTTTGTTAAGATCTGAGATGATGAAAGGACATCTACTTTTTCAATTGGTATGTCTGGGTTACTTCCTTCATCCAATTTTTCGATCTCTGATAACAAACGCGAAGCAGTCTCCAAATTAATTTCACCAGTTTCCACTTTTTTCAAGATACTAAGCCGAAATTCCTCTTTAGACATGTTTACCTCATTATTCTTTATAATTGTTCCAAAGTTTTCAACAGTTTGTCGGCCTCTTCGGCAGTGATTTTCTTGTCCTGCAACATTTTTAAAATCATCATTTTTTCTTCATTCGAGACCTGATTTTTTGCCTGTTTTGGTTGTTGTTCAGAAAACTCATTTTTTTGATGTGCTCCCAAATTTGTAAAAACATCCAGATTATTTAAGAATTTTTTATCGAGTTTCTCCATTGCTTTCTGAATGCGGGATTCTATAACCTGAGTTTTCATAACAATTTCATCTTCGAAATGATGATCCATGAAATCAATGTCCGGAATTGAAAAGGTATCAAAGATGTTTTGTTTTGATTCAATTTTTCGTTCTAATTCATTCCAGCTCAAATCATCAGACGACATAAAATGAATATCAGAAAGAACATCCTGTGATTTGGCATTAATTTTAATTGCTCCTCCAGCCCTTAAATTTACATAGGGATCTCCACTTCCGAAAATGTGGTCTAATGTCCTGTAAATTCCTTTGAAAGAGTCTTTTCCTAATTCAATGTGATAACCCCCGCCACTTTTTGCTTCTAAGTGGAAATTTGGTACACCCACATAAGAAATTTTAATGTTTCCGCCTGCTTTCAATGAAGTAGATGAACCAAAAAAATTCGTATTGGATAAGACAATATTGCCCCCAACAGAGCAATCCAAACCGCCAGAAATACCATTTGCTAAGAAATCTCCACCAATTTTTTCACAAAGAATTTCCCCATTATTTTTCACCAGGGCAAAATTCCCGCCAACTTTTTCAATAGTAATGGACTTTGAGACTTCACCAATTTTCAGATTTCCACCAACTTTTTCAATCACCCCTAAATTTAAACTTTCAATTTCAAGATTCCCACCGACGTATTCAATTGTCAAATTTTGAAATTGACCGGAAATCTTGCAATTTTCTCTTACGTTTTCAATATTTATAATTACTTCTTTAGGGGCTGAAATCAGGCAGTCAACTCTGCTGTGAATTTCTAATTCTCCATCGATAATTTCAATGTCAATATAATCCTTTGATGGGTACCGGATTTCAACTCTATCTTCATCCCACCTTCGTATGAATAAACTTTTGTGTGCAACAATCTCAAGCTTTTTTACCTGATTGAAAAATTCCTTATCCATTTCAAGCTCCTTTTTATTAATTCTGAATATAGTTTAGCATATAATTAGAAAATGTCAATATCTAATTAAATATTATTAATAATGACTTTAATATTATTTAATATTTTAGTAATGCGTTTTAGTTTTCAATAAATTTAATAAAAAAGAGCTTCTTTCGAAGCTCTATGTGCTTTATAATCCTGTTTTCTTTGCCTGATCCCAAAATAAATCAAGCTCCTTAAAAGAAAAGTCCTTCATCGACTTATTCTGCTTTTGAACTTCGTTTTCGATATAATTGAAGCGATTACGAAATCGCTGATTTGTTTCTCTCAAAATAGTCTCTGCGTCAAACTTGTACCAGCGGGTTAAATTAACAATCGCGAACAATACGTCGCCAAGTTCTTTCCCGCGATCGTCACCGGATGCGTTTTTCACTTCATCCAATTCTTCATAAATCTTGGCAAAAACAGGTTCAATTGACTCCCAATCAAAACCTACGCGTGCAGCGCGATCCTGAATTTCTTGCGATTGAGCCAATGCAGGAAAGTCTGCAGGGACTCCGGACAATAATCCATTTTGTTCCGTTTTTCCGTTTGCTGCACGTTCTCTCTCTTTAATTTTTTCCCAATTTGTGAGAACCGAAGAAACACCAGACACTTCAACATTGGAAAATACATGCGGATGGCGGCGAATGATCTTATCATGAATTCCTTTTATTACATCAGACATGCGAAATTCACCATATTCATTTGCAATTTGTGCATGCAAAACAATCTGCAATAATAAATCACCCATTTCTTCACAAATATGATCAGGGTCATCTTCATCTAATGCAGATAAAGCTTCATAGGTTTCCGATAGAAGATGTTTTCTCAAACTTTGATGGTCCTGCTCACGATCCCAAGGACATCCATCCGGGGCACGTAAATGTGCAATTAGCTCCTGAAATTCTTCAAATGATGAACCTGTTGGTAATGGTTCTATATATAAAGAAGTTAATATTCCAATATTGCGATTTCGGTCAATTTCATACAATGGCATTTCTTCAACAAGGGCATTCTTGCTTCCTGCCCCATGGATTAATTTCACTGGATGTTCATCCGGAAAAACTTCCATTAAAGTCTGTTTAACCTCGGCTGCAATCATTCTGGAATAGATTTGTGAAACAATAATTGGGCGACTGGGTGGAAATTGTGGAAAATTGGATGAAGCAAGTTCCAATGCATCAATCAGCACTAAATTCGGGAAGGGATCCAAACCTAATACTGTAAAAGTAGGTTCAAGGAAACTCAATGCTTCAAGCACCCTTACCGGTATACCTTCTGCTTTTGCCCGTTTTACAATTTCCGGAGAAGTTGATTCAGCCACATAAGGATGCCCCGGTACAGCATAGGTCACCATCCCCTTTTCAAGCGCGATTCGAATCACTTCATTGACTATTGCTGTATACACATCTTCAAATTTTTCATGGGTTTCATAAAGTGAATCAAAGGTATGTACGATCAATTTCTTTGGAAGTCCCGCAACTGCTGGGTGTTGACCAGTTCGCAAATATATTTCGTCAATTTGGTTGAGCCAATCCGTGCTCTGATTAGTCAACAATTCTGGTCCTGCAGGACCTAAACCCATAATCGTAATACCTTGAAATTTATTTTGCATAAATTTATCTTTCCTTCGATTTAAACAAATCAGAACTTGATGAGATTATAACAATCTCCACAAGTTCTGATGGTATTCAAGTTGAAAATCAAACCAAAATATTTTAACGTTTTGTATAGGTAGGAGCTTTTCGAGCTCGCTTTAAACCTGGCTTCTTGCGTTCTTTGACTCTAGCATCACGTGTCAGTAAACGTGCCTTGCGTAACAATGTCAAATTCGTTTCATCCATTTTAACAAATGCGCGGGCAAGTCCTAAACGTACAGATTCAGCCTGTCCCGATACGCCACCACCCATGACTTTAACAGAAATATCAAATGAAGTTCTGTCACGATCAATAGCAGAAAATGGGAGCAGAATAGATTCAATGTCACCAAAACGACCAAAATATTCTTCTGCCATCCGCTCATTTACAACAAATTTTCCAGATCCCGCCATTACACGGACTCTTGCTGTACTTTCTTTCCGACGGCCAATACCTTCATAGTATTGATTCATACTCATGCTCCTTCTTAAGCAATATCCACTGGTTTCTGAGCTTCATGTGGATGCTCATTACCAGCATAAATCCGTAAACGTTTCATTAACCGGTGTCCTTGCTTATTGTGGGCAAGCATTCCCCAAACAGCAGCACGAATTACACGATCCGGATGAATTTCCATTTGTCGGGCCATAGACACGCTTTTAATCCCACCAGGATAACCTGAGTGATGGTGATACATTTTTGTTTCCAGTCGTTTTTGATCAATGTCTAATTTCTCAGCATTGATAACAACAACAAAATCACCCATATCTACACCAGGTGTAAAAGTTGGTTTATGTTTACCAATCAAGAATTGGGCTACTTGCGTGGCCAGGCGACCGAGTTTTTGGCCATTGGCGTCTACCACCAGCCATTCCGATTCCGGTTTGCCCTTAATGACAAAAGTCTTTTCCACGATAATCATCTCCGTTTACTAAAAAGTGAAATCTTTTTAGATAAGTTAAGGTGTTTGATATTGCACCTCTACCAAAATTAACCCGTTGGGTTTTGCTAATCCAGGCAATTGAGGATATTGGTCCTCAACTCCCAGCAAAATCTTTTCGACATCCCACAAACCCTGTCCAATTTTTACCTGTAAGAAAACCATTTTCCGTACCATGTGATACAGAAAAGCATTTGCTCTTACAGAAAAATGAAATTCGTCTTCCTGCATTTGGGTCCATTCAGCTTCAAAAATAGTCCGAATAGTATGCCCTCCCTTTTGGGTAGGGGCTCCAAACGCCGAGAAATTATGGGTACCTAAAAGTGTTTTTGCAGCAACCTGCATTGGCTCGATCGATACCGGAGGCCATACGCGCCATGCAAAGCGATCGCGTAATGGATTTCGGTTGGGTTGACAGTAAATGCGGTAATGATAGCAACGTGATATGGCATTGTATCGGGGATGAAATCCATCATCTGCCATACTTACCGCATCTACCGCAATATCTTCGGGCATTTGTGCATTCAGTGCTTTCAACAAGGTATCAATACCATGTTTCCAATCCAACTCAAATGTTATCACCTGCCCGGAAGCATGAACTCCGGTATCTGTCCGACCAGCGCAAAGAATTGATTTTCCTGTCCACTTGAACTGCCGTAGAACTCTTTCAATTTCACTTTGCACTGTTCGGGTATCTCCTTGGCGTTGAAAGCCAAAGAAATTTGTCCCATCGTAAGCAATTTTTAGCTGGTAAAGTGCCATTCCTTCCGGTCTATTCCGGTTGGATTATTCTTCCACCAATTCCATCAGAACCATATCGGCAGCATCACCCAATCGGGGTCCGAGTTTTAAAACTCGAGTATAGCCACCATTACGATTTGCGAATCTTGGTGCAATATCATCAAACAATTTTTTTACAATTTCGGGATCATTCCCGAGACGCGAAGAGACTAATCGGCGGGCATTCACTTTTTCTACATCGCTGCCTTTTGCACTATTTCGCGCTACAGTAATTAATTTTTCAGCCTCGCCTCGGATCGCAGCTGCTTTTGCACGAGTTGTTTGAATTTTTTCGTGCGTGAACAATTGTCTGATCAAAGTTCGGCGTAAACTAATTCGCTGGTCTTTTGTTCGACCAAGTTTATATCCTGCTACATGATGACGCATTGTTGTTTACTCCGTATCCTCTTCATCATCATTTTGTTGTAAAAAGCCTTTTTCAACCATCTTCTGTCTTAGTTCATCCAGACTCTTCTCACCGAAGTTTCGAATAGACATAACAGCTTCATCGCCTTTTTCCAATAAATCCAACACATCACCAACGGTTGTAACACCAGTGCGTTTCAATGAATTGAATACACGCACAGATAGATCCAAATTCTCAATTGGTGTTTCGGCTGCTTCACTGGTTAAACGACTACCACCAGATGATTCCTGTTCGGTACCTACAACAAATGCTTCTTCTGAAATACCGGAAATGAACCGTAAATGATCGATTAATATTTTCGAAGCTTCCCCAAGCGCTTTTTCTGGTTCAACCGTACCATCAGTCCAAATTTCCAGTTCTAATCGATCAAAGTTCGTACTCTGACCAACACGAGCTGAGCCAACCGCATAATTTACTCTGCGTACTGGGCCATAAATCGCATCTACTGGCAATTCACCAATCGGTAAACGCCCGCTGCGATCTGAAGATGGAGAATAACCGCGACCACGTTCCACGGTCATATCAATTTCCAACCGAGTTTGACCATTATCTACAGTGAATAAATATAATTCCGGGTTTACAATTTCAATTTCTGCGGGAACCTGAATATCTGCAGCCGTAACTACACCTTCCCCACGGACATCTAAATGTAAATGTGCAGAATCTACATCATGCAAGAATAAACGTAATTGTTTTACTTGCAACATCACCTGAATAACGTCTTCTCGTACGCCCGGAATATCACTGAACTCATGCAACACATCCGAAATTCGAATCGAAGTAATTGCAGCTCCATCCAATGATGAGAGCAATACTCTACGCAAAGCATTACCTAGGGTGACTCCGTAGCCCCGCTCTAAGGGACTAATCACAAACTTGCCGTAATTTCTTCCTTCGGCTTCTCGTTCTACTTTCGGCGTAACCATACTACTTAAGGCACACACGCTGCACCCCTTCCTAACTCCGTGAATTCATAACTTCACGCATTAGCGCGAGTAATACTCAACGATTAATTGCTCGTCAAGGCTTCCATCAACTTCAGCACGTTCTGGTAAACGTGTCACGCGGCCACTGTAATTTTTCAAATCACGATCCAACCACATTGAAGCTGGTCGCTTTTCGGCAAAATCTGCCATTTCTTTGAAATATTCCAATTTCTTTGATCTGTCGCGTAAAATCACAACATCGCCTATCTTTAATAACATGGAAGGGATATCGGATTTGACGCCATTTACATCGAAATGGCCATGGTTGACCATTTGTCGGGCTTGCGCACGACTATCGGCTAAACCAAGACGATAAACTACATTATCGAGGCGTAATTCGAGTGTTTGAAGTAAATTCAAACCTGTCAAACCGCGTCTCTTTAATGCTACTGAATAATAACGGCGGAACTGACGTTCCAAAACACCATAAGTTCGACGAGCACGCTGTTTTGCACGCAATTGACGCGCATAGTCTGAACCACGTTCACTA
Organism: uncultured Anaerolineaceae bacterium; assembly: GCA_964586385.1. Lineage (GTDB taxonomy): Bacteria > Chloroflexota > Anaerolineae > Anaerolineales > Anaerolineaceae > UBA6170. The sequence goes on along the minus strand of CAZPIM010000035.1, from coordinate 1,125 downwards.
CGTGAAGAATTAGCTTTGCCATGTTGTCCAGGTGCCCAATTTCGTTTTTCCATTGCACACTTCGGACTATAGCAACGCGCACCCTTTAGGAAAAGTTTTTCTCCCTCACGTCGACATAATTTACATACCGGACCGGTATATCTTGCCATAACATCCCTCTCTCTTAATTAGACACGGCGTTTCTTCGGTGGCCGGCAACCATTGTGAGGTACCGGTGTAATATCAGCAATTGAACGGACTTTAATTCCCATGCCTTGAATGGCACGAATAGCTGACTCGCGACCAGGACCAGGACCTTTGATAATCAGATCCACTTCCTGGACACCCATTTGTTGTGCGACTTTAAGCGCTTGTTCTGCTGCCAGTCTTGCGGCAAATGGTGTGCTTTTGCGAGAGCCTTTGAACCCTGCTGAACCAGAACTCGCCCAACATACTGCATTTCCCTGACCATCAGTCACGGTAACGATTGTATTGTTGAATGAAGCAAAAATATGCACCTCGGCTGAGGATAACTGTCGCTTCACCTTGCGAGCCGAAGAAGAGCGTCTAGCTGTACGTACGTTTTGAGCCATAAATCCTCGCTAACCTCTTTTTTCAGATCTCATCATAAAACCATATATCCCGGCTGATCGGTTGCCGCGGGCGGGAGGGTTTGCCCTTTTCCAATCAACCAGTTTATACAGCATTATTTCTTTGTTGCTCCACGGCGACGGCCACGACCGGCAACCGTTTTCTTTGGACCTTTACGTGTACGCGAATTGGTTCGCGTTCGTTGTCCACGGGCAGGTAAATTACGACGATGTCGTAATCCACGATAACAACCAATTTCAACCAGACGTTTGATGTTCATCTGAACAGCACGGCGTAAATCACCTTCTACTGTGTAGTTCTTCGCAATAAATTCACGAAGAAGATTAGCATCATCTTCTGTCAGGTCACGAACACGGATATCAGGATTTACACTTGTTGCGGACAAAATTTCATGTGCACGTGTAAGACCAATACCGTAAATATACGTTAAAGCAATTTCAATGCGCTTATTGCGCGGTAAATCTACACCTTCAATTCTCGCCATATGTCCTTACCCCTGTCGCTGTTTATGCTTTGGGTTTTCGCAGATCACAA
>CAZPIM010000034.1:26240-27393 GCA_964586385.1 uncultured Anaerolineaceae bacterium | reverse complement strand
TTGGTATTTTCATCGATCAAAAGGAATTCTATCCCTGCCATATTGGCGAAATCACGTAAGTTTTCTGCGGTTACGGAATAGCTAAAACTGGTATGGTGCGCTCCGCCTGCAAAAATCCAGGCAGTTGCCGCAGTTTTAAGATCCGGTCTTGGCGTCCATAAGGCACGGGCGACAGGCAGATTTGGTAATGGATGCTCAATCTCAACCACATCCACAACATTTGCTACCATGCGAAAGCGCTGTCCCATATCCATTATCGTTGCACCAATTGCAGGTCCGGTGTTGGCATCGAAGATTAATCGAACAGGATCTGCTTTGCCACCTATCGAAAGCGGTAAAATTTCCAATCTTGGCTTGCTTACAGCGATGGATTCGCATACTTCCAACATATGCGCACCGAGAACCTTTTCGCTACCGGGGGTGAGATGGTAGGTATAGTCTTCCATAAAGCTAACTCCACCCGGCAATCCCGCGCTCATCACCTTCATGGCCCGCACGAGGGCAGACGTTTTCCAATCGCCTTCTGCTCCAAACCCATAGCCATCCCGCATTAATCGTTGCGATGCAAGACCAGGTAATTGCGTTAGACCATTAAGATCCTCAAACGTTGTTGTAAAGGCTTTAAAATCCCCAGCTACCAAAAAGTTTCGCATTCCGGCTTCAATACGGGCACCTTCACGCAAGGATGCATAACGATCTCCGCCCGGTCTCAACTCCGGAGCTACCAAATATTCAGCGAGATAACATTGAATAGTGTCATCAATCTCCTTATCGGTAACTTCATTTACCGATTTCACCAAATCACCAACACCATATCCTGATACAGAATATCCAAACTTAATATGCGCAGCTACTTTGTCACCTTCCGTAACTGCCACATCCCGCATATTATCACCAAAGCGGGCTATTTTTGCACCCTGCCAATCTGCCCAGGCGGCGGCGGCACGAGACCAGATTCCCAGATCAATTTGGACGTCCTCATCCGACCAATGTCCAACAATTACTTTTCTTTCCAAACGCATACGACTGGCTATGAATCCAAACTCCCGATCTCCATGAGCAGACTGATTAAGATTCATAAAATCCATATCAATTTCAGACCAGGGGATCTCACGATTGAATTGCGTATGCAAATGAACCCATGGTTTTTTCA
>CAZPIM010000034.1:10841-26140 GCA_964586385.1 uncultured Anaerolineaceae bacterium | reverse complement strand
CCATACATTAATTGACTACCGGTTACGTACCAAATTTCATATTGTTTCAGATCGATCATGGTAATACTCCTATCAAGCAAGTGATTTATTGGCCGTAAACATTTGTATAGCGGTCATGTAATTGTTTAATTTCATCTGCTGAAATCTCAGCCGGGGTACCTAATTGCAGGGCAAGCCAAACAGTGGCGGCAACATCTTCTGTCATAACTGCAGATTTGACGGCATCCAAGCCCGTTTTTCCGATGGTAAACACGCCGTGATTCTTCAGTAAAATCGCAGGTGAAATACCAATGTTTTCTACAACCACTTTTCCAATTTGCTCTCCGCCTATCAAAGCAAACGGACCACAAGGGATTGGACCACCAAACTCATCGGCAATTGCGGTAAGTACACATGGGATTGGTTTTCCTAAAGCTGCAAAAGCTGTGGCATATCTGGAATGGGTATGGACAATGCCGCCCACATCCGGGCGATGGCGATAAATATATAGATGGCTGTCTGTGTCGGAGGAAGGCTTAAGATATCCTTCCACCACTTTGCCATCCAAATCTACTACAACCATATCAGTCGATTTCATATCTTCATATCGTAATCCACTTGGCTTTATCAGCACTAACCCGGTTTGCGAATCCCGGATACTTACATTTCCACTTGTCCAGGCGACAAGACCATTTTTCGGTAGTTCCAGGTTTAAGCTAAGTAGTTCTTCCTTTAATGATTCAAGCATTCTTTTTCACTTTCTTGATTCAACTTTTATTGCCTTAAGACGTTTCATTACATCATTTTCCCCACGACCAAAATAATCGTGGAGGATTAAATATTCAGCATAGAGTTTTTCATAGACGCTCTGATTCTCCGGTATGGCAGTGTATATAACATCTTTGAGATGCGCCATTACTTTGGCAGCTTCATAAATAGAATCATAGCCACCCAATTCTTTGCCCGCTGCTACTGCACCAAACATAGCCGACCCCAGTGCTGGTGTCTGATTGGAAGAACTGACCCGAATGGGAAGCCCAATCACATCAGCGTAGATTTGCATGAGCAATTTACTTTTTTCCGGTAATCCACCACAGGCGACTAATTCATGTATAGGAACGCCATTCTTTTGAAACGTCTCTATAATGATGCGTTTCCCATAGGCTGTTGCTTCAATGAGTGCCCGGTAAATTTCTTCTGGTTTTGTAGCCAATGTTGCTCCAAGCAAAAGCCCGGTCAGGTCGACATCCACCAAGACAGAACGATTACCATTCCACCAATCCAATGCCAGCAATCCACTCTCACCCACTTTTAGTTTTGTGGCTTTTTCTTCCAAAAGCTGATAATTGTTCAGACCCCGGGATTTTGCTTCTTCCTGATAATTTGCAGGAATACAGTTCTCGACGAACCAGGCAAAATGGTCACCCACACAGGATTGACCTGCTTCGTAACCAAAATAACCCGGAATAATACCATCTTCGACACATCCACACATGCCGGGAACGATTCGCTCCTCCGTACCAAGAACCATATCGCAGGTAGAGGTACCCATGATCATGACCATCCGTCCGGGTTCAGTGACAGTTGCGGCAGGAACAGCAACATGCGCATCCACATTTGCAATCGCAACCGGGGTACCAGACAATAATCCCGTCCATTGGGCTGCCTGTTCGGTTAATAGTCCCGCACGATTCCCAACCGGAATGATTTGATTTGATAGTTTCTCTTCGATCACGTTGGTTAATTTAGGGTGCAAGGCGGCAAAGTATTCCGAACGTGGAAATCCCTCACTTTTGGACCAGATGGCTTTGTAACCTGCCGTACAACTATTACGGGTTTCCACTCCAGTCAATTGCCAGACCACCCAATCGGATGCTTCCAATAAGCGATCGGCTGCATCGAAAATTTCCGGATCTTCATTGACTATCTGTAAAGTTTTTGCAAAAAACCATTCGGAAGAGATTTTTCCACCATATCGATCCAACCAGGATTCCCCCATTTCGTTGGCAAGCGCATTAATCCGGTCTGCTTCCGGTTGCGCTGCATGATGCTTCCACAATTTTACCCAGGCATGCGGACGGCTTCTGTATGCAGGTAGATCGCAAAGCGGTGTGCCATCTGACTTCACTGGCATCATCGTGCAGGCTGTGAAATCAATTCCAATCCCGATCACATCTGACGGACTGACTTTGGAGGTTTTTAAAACCTCCGGTATGGTTATTTTTAATGTTTGAATATAATCCTGCGGATCCTGGAGTGCCCAATCCGGTTCCAATTTAATATGGGAATCCGGCAGGTTTTGATCAATCACACCATTTGCGTAGGAATACACTGCTGTGGCAATTTCTTTCCCATCCTGCACATCCACAAGCAAAGCCCGACCAGATTCTGTTCCAAAATCAACACCTATCGCATATTTTTTCATTTTTTCTCACATTTCAATCATGATCTTTAATCCATCGCGTCGCTCGGCTAATTGAAAAGCTTCATTTGCCTTTTCCAGAGGAAACCGATGACTTACCAGTGATTTCACATCAATCAATTTACTGGTCACCAAAGTAATCGCTCGGGGATAAGCATTCTTCATTCTTCGCACCATCTTAATGGTAAGTCCTTTCCTGCGAGCAACCGAAGCAACGAAAGAAGTCTGGTTATTTGCAGGAATTCCTACCAGGATTACTTTTCCACCGGGAATGACAGACGCGATCGCAAGATCAACAGCCTCATTTTCCCCGGCAACTTCAAAGGCAATATCCACACCGCGCTTCGCCGTGGCTGCCATTATTTCGGATAGTTCAAGTCCACCCTCAGCCAAAATTGTTTTTGTAGCTCCTAAAGCTTTTGCTGCTTCCAGACGATGAATTCGTTTATCTGTGGCGATGATGGTTTTCGCACCGGATAGCCTGGCTAATTGAAGAATTAATAAACCTATCGGACCGCAACCATAAATTCCAACTGTCATCCCGGTTTTGAGATGAGCCAGGTCTAATGAATGAATAGCGACACCTAATGGTTCCAGCATAGCTGCGTCGGCATAGGTTAGCGAATCCGGGATCGGAAATAGATTTTGAGCACTCCAGGCTTTTTGCTGGCACAAAGCACCATCGATCGACCCATGACCAGCAAAAATCACCTGTTCGCATAAATTTGGATTATCGGATTGACATTGCTCACAATTTCGACACGGTATGGCCGGGTCGACCGCCACCCGCAGCCCGGAGCTTGTAATTCCAGCAAATTCGTGTCCTAAAATGAGCGGATGGTTAAGCTGATCATCACCAATACCGGATGTTGTATACCAATGTATATCAGATCCACAAATGCCAACGGCTTTAATATGCAGGAGTTCTTCACCTTCCGATAAAACTGGAGGTGGTTCATTGTTCAAACGCAAGTCACGAACTCCGTACAAACGCATCACTTTCATCATTCAAATTCCTTGAAATCCACAATTCCAAAAATCATTTATCACTGATATCGATTGCATAATTGACATAGGTACGCGGTTTTTTGGATTCAACACTCAATAATATATAAAAACCTTTTTCTTCCTTAGGTACAGCAACCTCTGTTAACCATTCCATGTTTTCCAAAGCCGGGGTAATGGGAACATCGACCATATCCAGGGTCTCGTATACCCCATAGATAATTCCCTCTTCACCGATAACCGGTGGTGTTCCGATATGTGTTTTTAATGGGAATTTACTGGGATTAAAGTTTTGCCAGGTGAATTGGAAACCGGTATCCGATCGCTGAATATCTTGTAGAGTGACCACATTTTCACTAAGTGCAGTGATACTTTGGTCGGATTTAAAAATCAGACCTTCGATCGATTCCGCAATTGGATAAACTAAATCTGTGTTTATCTCTCCCAGATCGATTTTCAATTCACCCTCTTGTTGATTCGCATCCGGAGCATAATCGTCCAGGTCGCCCTGGAAACTCTCGTAGTTTACTGTGAGTTCAGAACCAACTTTACCATCCACACCATTGCATTCCACGTATAACAATTGTGTGCTGACCTGATCTGCATTCATCATCGAATAACCACGCATTTGAAAACCCGGAGCCAATCGATGCCCACCCGTACTAATAATGACTGTGTCGCAATTGATCATATCACCTTCCTCAGTTTCGAGAACGGCAGGTTTATCCGGTAGGGCTTCCATCTTGCTCCAATCGCCTGTATCATTGCGAATTGTTACCTCAACATGAAGAGTTCCATTTTCCAATGTATCCGCACTGGTTACTAACGCACTCCAACCCAAAGAATCTGATCCTTTTCCCCCGGACATGTCTATATCATCAGGAACAACTATATAAACACAAGAAAAAGTGATCATTGCACAGAAGAGGATTGCTAAAATGCGTAACTTTTTCAAAACCATCTTACTTTCTCCTTAATGGTGATTCCCATTTTTACAACCATATTTTCGTTAAGAAATCTTTATTCATAACTGTTCTGAGACCGACTCATTGATCAACAGATATCTCCGGAAGAAAAGGTCTGATTTGTGCTAATGCAAATGCATATCCCGGAGGCATGGCTGTCGTTCCATCCACTCCTGTTACCGCTTTTTGCTGATCTTTATAAGAAATATCAATATAGTGTGCATAACATTGCCGGCAAGGATTTAAGTATGTGCTATAAATTTCATTCGTAAACCATTTATGGTCGACGCTGATAGCTATTAATAAGTCTTCAACTTCCGCTGCTGCAACCTGCTTTTCCACACTCTGACCGCCACTTGTTCCGGTAACTTTGCCATCGGGATAAATTGCGAACAGTTCATCTACGCATTGCGGTCCCGCTGTACGGTGATAGACGATGACTGCGCCACTTTCCACCAATGATGTAGCTTCTTCTTCCCGGAACGGCGTGACAACGCATTGCGTATTTACCTGTGTTCCTACCACTTTTTGAGGTTTCAATTTGGAATAAATTAACAACCCTGAAACAACAATTATGGATAGCCCGGCAAGCCCATATATCAATCTTTTTCGTTTTAATTTTTCATTTTCCGAACGATTCAGTGACCAGGATTTCTTGCTAATATTTTTTCTGTTAGACAAAAACGTTTGAACGCCGATAAATGTCAGAGTCAGAACTCCAATCACAATTTTTGTCCACCAGGAACTGAGTGAACCAATAAACTGAATTAATGCCTGAGTAACTGCGAGAACCATTACACCAAAAAAAGTACCAAATACATAACCGGAACCACCAGACAACATCGTCCCGCCCATTACGACCGAAGCGATGACTTCCATTTCTGCTCCAGGGGCATACAAGCCATGTCCTGAGAACACAAACAGACTGAACGCAAGACCCGATAAGGCGGAACAAAGACCATTGAATGTATATACCAGTAATTTGGTTCGATCGACGGGTAATCCCATTAAGCGTGCGGATTGTTCATTTCTGCCTTCGTTCCCGCCGATTGCGTATACCGTTCGACCAAAAGGAGTATATTTGCTGACAAATATTGCAATGATTAAAAGAGTAAAACCAACAACCACCGGAATGGTAATATATGGAGCCGGACTACCTTGCTTCTCGGCGAATTCTTTCAAAACAGGAATCAGGATTTTCGTTCTGCCCAGGATTTGAAAGATGGGGTTGTCAATATTAACTGCATCATCACTAATAAAAAAGCACATTCCACGGGCAAACCACATCCCAGCTAAGGTTGCAATAAATGGCTGCACCTTCAGCTTTACGATAAAAAGACCCATTGTTGCACCCAAAGACATCCCCATTAAGAGCATCAACAAAATGACGACCCAGGCGTTCATTCCTTCCCGAAGCAAAACAGCAGAAGCAACTGTTGTCAACGCAATCATGCCACTAACTGAGAGATCGATACCCCCGGAGAGAATAACGAATGTCATTCCAATTCCACTAATCAGGAGATAAGAACTGTTTCGAAATAGATTTAAGAAAACCTGTGGATTACGCATACCTACAAAGAAATAAGCGCCGATCCCATAGGCAGCAAACGCCAATAAAGCGGTAGATATGACGGGAATCAATTTCCGGTTACTTGAAAAGAAGTGATTTACTTTTCGTAACATGTCTACACCCCTGCTTTCGATTTATTGATTCGCCGGAGAAAACCTTTTACCTGGTCTGAATATAAGAGAATGACCAGTATAACTACAACTGCTTTGATAGCCTGAAGTGCAAAAGCTGGGACGCCAATCGCATACATGGATTGGGTAATCGCTTGCATCACCAGTGCACCGATCATACTCGCCAGGAGAGAAAATCTTCCTCCATTCATGGAAGTTCCACCGATCACTACTGCCAGAATGGCATCAAGTTCTGTCATCAGACCGATGTTATTCGCATCAGATGTTTTAATATTTGAACTGGCCACCAACCCTGCGATTCCGGCACACAATCCACAAAACGTGTAGACAGCTAACTTTATTTTCTTCTCATTAATGCCACTATGGAAACTTGAACGGAAATTAGTCCCAACCGATTCAATAAATAATCCAATGGCGGTTTTTCGGGTTAAGATCCAGGTTATTGCAAAAACAAAACCTACAATATAAAGTGAAAAAGGCAGAATGATCCATCCCTGCCCTAGAAATGCGAAAGGCCGATATGTGATCTGAACCCGGAGTCCATTGGTAATTAATTGGGCAATTCCACGCCCTGAAATCATTAATATTAACGTCGCAACCATGGGTTGAATGCGCATATAAGCGACTAAAATTCCATTCCAAAAGCCACATAGAATTGCAACAAACAGTGCACTTAATATGACGATCCATAATGGTTGAAAGGTATAGTTTGGGTCGGTAACAAAAAACACTTCATTCTTTAACGCAGAAGGGTTCATCAAAATTCCTGCAACGGAAGCTGCAATAGCCATAGTTGCACCAACGGACAGATCAATTCCTGCAGTTGCAATAACCAGGGTCATGCCAATTGCTAAAAGCATGACTGTAGAACCGTTGCGCATGATATCGATCAAACTACCATGCAGATTACTGCCTCTACTTTCAATTGAAAAGAAACCCGGAATAAAAATAAAATCGAATAATAATATTAGAAACAGAGCAGTGATTGGAAAAAACAATCTTGACTCTGTAAAACTTCTCCAGAAGGAGGGAGATTTATTTGTTTTTCTCATTCTTCACTCCCCGCAATTGCTTGAATAATCGTCGATTCACTAACATCACCAGCAAATTCTGCAACCATTTCACGATCCCGCAAAACAATAATGCGATGACTGGTACGCATAACTTCATCTAATTCGGAAGAAATAAACACGATCGATTTTCCTTGTTCCGCCAGTGATAGAACAAGTTTTTGGATTTCCGCCTTTGACCCGACATCTATCCCACGGGTTGGCTCGTCCAATATCAAAACCTGTGGATTTGTCGCCAACCATCTTGCCAGAATAACCTTTTGTTGGTTACCACCGCTCAAATTTTTAACCGGTTGATCGGCCGAAAACGTAGCAATTTCTAATAACTTAATATATTCATCTGCAATTTCATATTGCTTTTGTAAACTAAGATATTTAAACCAGCCTTTATTTGCCTGAACTGCTAGGATAATATTTTCCCGAACAGTCAGATCATCAACAATCCCGGCGGCTTTGCGATCTTCCGGGCATAAAGCGATTCCATATTTTATCGACTCAAGTGGAGAATGATTTTGGATTGTCTTATCTCCAACGGTAAGCATGCCTGAATCCGGTTTTTCTACACCAAATAGGATGCTGGCTGTTTCCGTTCGACCTGAACCAAGTAAACCAGCCAAACCAACAACCTCTCCCCCATGCAAATCCAAATTAAAAGGCTTGATGGCATTGGTCAATCCGAAATCTCTGGCTTTTAAGATCGCTTCATCTTTAACATTTTTTCCACTTTCCAACTTTATTTTTACCATTTCGTCAAATTCGGCCAAACTACGACCGATCATTTTTGAAATTAATTCAATTCGGGTAATTTCTTTTGTCTCAAAAGTTCCAACCAATTTACCGTTTCTTAGAACTGTTATTCTGTCAGAAATTGTAAAGACCTGATCAATAAAATGGGTAATAAAAACGATCCCTACCCCATCTTGCTTAAGTCTTTTCATGACTTTGAAGAGCTGCTCTGTTTCATTATTATCCAAACTGGATGTTGGTTCATCCAGAATAAGGATTTTTGCAGACGAAATATAAAGCGCACGTGCAATCGCGACCATTTGCTGGATAGCAACCGTATATGAATCTAATGATTTGGACACATCAATGTTTACACCCAACATTCGTTGCAGGGTGTCAGCTGCAATGGTGTTCATTTTTCCCCAATCAATACGCCCCGCTTTGTGAGGTTCGCGACCCAAAAGTATATTTTCTGCAACGGATAAGTTTACACAAAGATTGATCTCCTGATAAACCGTGCTAATACCAAGGGATTGGGCATGTTGAGGAGATTTCGGATGGACTTCCATTCCATCAAGGATGATTTTGCCGGAATCCAATTGATCCACCCCGGTTAAAACCTTCATTAAAGTTGATTTTCCGGCACCATTTTCCCCAACCAAACATAATATTTCGCCACGTTTGAGAGTAATACTGACATCATCAAGCGCTTGCACACCAGGAAAGGCTTTGCTAATACCTTCCATAATGAGTATGGTTTGATCCAAATCCGACATACCTACCCGCTTTTTTAATCTGTTCTTTGGTGGGATTGGGGAACAATGGAGGAATTGTTCCCCAATCCTTTTATTGTTTGTTCAGATCTACCTGGATTTCAAGGTGATCCGCAACAGTTTAGGTTTAGTACTTACGACCAGCTGCAATATTCTTCAGATCAGGATCAGTCATGAAAAAGACACTTTCCTGTGAAGGAATCCATTTTGGTAATGTATCACCATTTAAAGCGGCAAGTGCGGCTTCGTAAACCTGCGGAGCCAGCAAAGGATTACATTCAACAGTTACATTTAAGGTTCCGTCAAGCATAGCCTGGAATGCACCAGCGGTAGCGTCAACCGAGATAATCTTTACATCAACGGCTGGGACGAGACCGGCTTCTTTTAACGCTTCAATAGCGCCGAATGCCATTTCGTCATTCTGACCAAAAATGCCCTGAACGTCCTTTGTTTCTTTTAACCAGGCTTCTGTTACTTCTTTGCCTTCTTTTACGCTCCAGTTAGCAGTCTGGCTTTTTGTGACTGTGATACCGCACTTCTCGGCAGTCTCGCGGAAACCGGTTCCACGATCGATGGCCGGGGCTGCGCCTACATTACCCACCAGTTCCCAGACATTCTTGCTGGCACTGCCTTCGAGCATTTTGCACATTTCGGTACCGGCTTTGCGTCCTTCTTCAACAAAGTCTGCGCCAATGAAGGTTACGTAATATTCTTCAAAACCATCAATTCGGCGGTCAGAAAGAAGAACTGGTTTCCCGGCAGCTTTTGCATCTTTCAATACCTGCTCCCAACCGGTAACTTCCAACGGTGACATCACGATTACATCAACTTCAGGATCCTGAATGAATTGCTGAAAACCTGCAACCTGTTTTGCCAGATCATTTTGTGAATCGTAGAATTTCAGGTTGATCCCTAATTGCGTGGCAGTTTCCTTGAAGGAAGCACTATTGGCCGCACGCCACCCACCTTCTGAACCGGTTTGTAAGAAACCAACTGTCATATCGGCGTATGTATATACTTTTGCCGGGACATCGGTTGGTTTTGGGGCTTCCGTCGGCGCTGGTGTTGCACATGCTGTGACAAGCATACTGATGGTCACTAAGAGCACAAAAATTTTAAGAATGTTTTTGCTATTCATTTTCTTTCTCCATATTCTGAATTTACAAGTTTGAGTTAGAATTGTTTAGGACGAATGATCTCAATATCACATTTTGATTATTCGTTTTTCTTGGAAGTACTCCGGTTGGTCTGAGGTCAAAAGGAGTATTTCCTTTTTTAAGTATGCTTTTTTCACCTCCTATTTTAGAGTTGCGAACTTTGGCGAATAATTAGTTCCGGTTTAATCGTGATATATTTTGGTTCAATTATTTTATTTTCGGATAACTTTTTCTCAACTTGCGCCACCAGTTCAGCAACAGCAACACTACCTAATTCATTTTGATTTTGATAGACGGTTGATAAAGAAGGACAATAGAATTCTGATTCAGGAATTCCATCAAATCCGACAATCGATAAATCGTCCGGTATTCTCCTTCCCATTTCATACGCGGATTGTAAAACACTCAATGCCATCTGGTCATTGCCAACAAAAATAGCATCCAGATCGGGATATTTATCCATTAATTCTGTAAAAGCTGTTTTTCCACTTTTTGAAGACCAATTACCTGTGGTCCACATCCGATCAGTTACAGTTCGTCCTGATTCCTTTAAAGCCATTTCCCAACCTGATTTACGTTGGCGTGCTTCCCACCAATCCAATGGACCGGAGATGTGACCAATATTTTTTCGACCCAGTTGAATCAAATGCTCTGTGGCCATTTTTGCACCGATAAAATTATCCGTGGTCACAATGGTGACATTTTCCTGTTTTTCCATGGTTAAGAATATGATCGGAATGTTAATTTCCGGTAAAAGGTCTTTTATCCAATAGCGATTTTCTTCAATTTCCGGTGCCGCCCAAATGATTCCATCCACCTGGTGGGACATAAACCACTGTAACAAAGGGTGAACATTATTGGAACTGAAACTCGCAAGTTCCTTAAGAAGTAATCCGTAACCTAATTCTTCGGCTTTTCCTGTAATTCCGCTCAGTGTTCTGGATGGACCGGTATATTTCAAACCCGCACTGACAACACCCAGAATAAAACTTTTCTGGCGGCTAAGACTTTGAGCGATTGCATTCGGTCGGTAACTAAATTCTGAAATAATTTCCTGAACCCGAATTCTCGTATCAGCAGAAACATCTGGGCGATTATTTAAAACACGCGAAACGGTTTGCCTTGAAACACCAGCTTTTTTTGCAACATCATAGATGGTGATTTTATTATCTGACATAAATTCCTTGAAAAAGATGGGGGTTGGGGTATTAGAAGAGTTTCCGTGAACGATCACGTGACCGTTCACGGTATATAGTAGCAAATTAATTTAAGCGAGTCAATAGTGTAAAAGTAATCTGATAAATACGGTTGATTTCGGTTATTTTGAACTATTTTGGATGATTTATGAATGTTTGAAAAAGATTCTGTGCATATTTTTTTTAAGGAGTCTCCTGGAAACACAATCAAAAAAAGTATATAAATTAATACAAATAAGATAAATATAGTCGTATTATTATTTTGTTCTCTCGAAAATATTTTTTAAAGTATAGCGACTGCATCATCAGCCTGGGGAGATAAGGGATGTTCCCTATCAAAATGAGGCGCTTTCTGCCGAAAGAACAGAAAGGAGAATACCAGGATAGTGAAACAATTTTTTATCTTTTCGTCAATTCATCAAAATAATTTACTTATTCATAGGAGAACAATAATATGAAAGCTATGCGACTGAATGAATGGGGAAAAGCATTAGAACTTGAGGATGTTCCTCAATTAGAACAAAGTGATGACGAGGTACTTGTACGCATCCATGCTGCCTCTATCAATCCATTTGATGCTGCAATTTTTGCAGGATATTTACAATATATGGCTCATGTGCCCATGACATTGGGAACAGATTTTTCCGGCGAAGTTGTCGCGGTTGGAAAAAATGTATCGCACTTAAAACCGGGAGATTTTGTTTTCGGTCTCAGTCCATTGGGGGCTGGTGCGTTCGCAGAATTTATTACCGTGAAGCCGCATGAAGTAACCCAAAAGCCCAAATCGTTGGATTTTATTTCTTCCGCTGCAGTGCCCCTGCCTGCAACGGCTGCCTGGATCTCTTTGTTTGATCTCTTAAATGTACAAAAAGGAGAACGTCTGTTAATACATGGCGCAAGCGGCAATGTTGGTGGTATTGCTGTCCAATTAGCTAAAGCCGAAGGTGTTTTTGTTTATGGACATGATATTCCTGAAAAAGCGGAGCATGCAAAAATGCTCGGTGTAGATGTATTCATTTCCAGTAATGATCGCTTTGAAGATATCGTTCAAAATGTCGATGCAGTTCTGGACCTTGTCGGTGGGGAGATGATGGAACGATCCTATAAGGTACTTAAACTCGGTGGGCGGTATGTCACTTCACTTGTGGCAGATGTACCCCAGGAAGAACCGATGCGCCTTGGCATAAAAAGTATGGGGCTGGCTGCCTGGCCAAATGCTAATATCCTTACAAAAATCGCAGAAAGAATTGACTCCGGATCGGTAAGTGTTTTCATTAATCAGACATTCCCATTGGAGGAAGCAAATGCAGCCATGCTTCACCGAATGCAGACAAAAGCGCCAGGGAAAGTTGTTTTGACAATTTTCTAAGCTTTTCCGATTCTTTTATTGTCCTTGAGTAAACTAGTTAATTGCTAAATATACGCAACCAGCGAAAACATCAAGTTTTTGGATAAGCAAATTTTCAAAAACTTGATGTTTTTTAATTTATGAGACTAACTTGCCAACAGCTTACGTACCCGTTGATGGTGAAATCTCAATACAAGAATTTTGTTATTGTGATTTTTATTATTGGTTATTTTATCAACTTTACGCGACTCTAAAATTATTTCAAAAGCTAAGATTTTTTTGAATAATCACGGGATCGAAGTTTTTATAAATTGGATTGATAGCAAGCTAAATTAAAAAATTCAAGCAAAAATGCTATTTGTGTTTTTGTGCGAATGTTTTTTCTTCTCATCCAGGAGACTTTTGATTTTGATTAACGCCGCATCCATGGATTTGCCTAAAAATATACCGGGAACCAGATTGATTAATTCAGGTTCCATATTAAAAGCAAAACCGCCATATCCAAAAAAGGGCACTTTACGTAGCTGATCCAGTTTCTCCTGCATTCGTTTCAACTCAAGTGCAGCGATTCTTGTTGTTGCAGTGAGCACAATCATGTCTGGTTTTTCATATCGCGCGTGATAAACGAGATCGTCGAGTGGTATATCCGTGCCTAAAAACTCTACCCGAAATCCCTCACTTCGTAACAAGACTGCCATCATTAACGCACCAATTTCATGCTCTTCTGTTGGTGCACCTGCGATAACAATAAATGGATCATTGCGCTTCGCTGGATATGCCTGTAATAATGATAATAGTTTACCGCGAATATAAGCGCTCGCAAAATGTTCCGTGGTAATTTTAATTTCTCCTCGATTCCATGCCTCACCAATTTCAACCAGACAGGGGGTAAATATTTCTATTGTAATTGTTCGTAAATCAAAATTTGTGAATATTTCTCTAATTAGGTCGCCTGCTCCACTTTCATCATAATTGATGAGAAGTTGAAACAACCGGCGAGCAAACTTAGCTGGAGGCGTGTTTGATTTTGAGGTTTCAAGCAAGATGCCGGTTGGGACAGCTTCCGGCCAGTTTCCATTTTTAGTAAATTGGAGGAGCTCATCCACAGCAGAACTGATTGAAATTCCATTTTGGATGCGGCTTTTTAGCCATCGCAATATGGCAACATCTCTATCCGAGTACAAACGGTACCTATTTCCGGACCGTCCAGGAGACAAAACTTGATACCGTCTTTCCCATGCACGTAATGTCACCGGAAGAATTCCAGTCTGACTACTGACGTTTTTTATTGTGTATTTTGGATCTTCGGAAAATTCAGAAATCAAAGTCATAAAAACACCCTGCCTACTTCTACACTATCCACCATTTTTTATTTTTGCTTTGTACAAAGTATACAAATATTTATGTATAATGTACAGATTTCTTTGAAAGCCTTTGGATTGGATTTATTGATTAGTCAATTTATTAAAAGTTGATTTTACCTAAATGGTTATTTTATAAACCACCTAAAAAGTTTATAAAAACAAGGCAGTTAGTGATTGACTGCCTTGTTTTTCCTTAGAGCGATTTACATTCCCAAATTATTGGGCAGGTAATAAAACGGCATTGATTACGTGAATGACACCATTGGTGGTTTTGATATCCGTTACCAAGACCTCAGATTCATTGATGAACACCTTGCCATTTTCGACTTTAATCATAACTGACTGACCTAAGGCTGTATCGGCACTTTCCAATTTGACCACATCGGCTGCCAAAACATTCGCACCTACAACATGGTAAAGTAAGATATTTGTAAGAGTCTGTTTATTCTCAGGCAGGAGCAAACTTGCCAAGGTGCCTTCGGGTAGAGCTTTGAAAGCATCTTCCGTTGGTGCGAAGACTGTAAATGGACCTTCACCCTTGAGCGTTTCTACCAGATCTGCTGCCTGTAAAGCGGCTGCAAGTGTTTCGAATTTATTGAAAACTGCAGCATCAACAATATCTTTTGGAAGGATGACCGTGTCAATAACATGGATGACACCATTGCTTGTTTCAATATCTGTAATAATAATCTGTGCCTCATTGATATATGCATTGCCCATATCGAGTTTGAAGAATAAAGATGTACCCAATGCACTATCTGCAATCAGACCATCGGTTACTGATTCTGCCATAACTTTTCCTGCCATGACATGATAAAGAAGGATATCTGTAAGTTGTTGTTTATTTTCGGATTTTAGTAATTCATCAATTGTACCGGCAGGTAATTTTGCAAAAGCATCGTCGGTTGGAGCGAAGACTGTAAATGGACCTTCACCTTTGAGGGTATCAACCAATCCGGCTGCTTGAACTGCAGCTACCAGGGTGGTAAAACGACCATCAGCAACTGCTGTGTCAACGATATCCATCACTTGCTCTTCCGCGGGTGGAAGAATGACTGTGTCGATCACGTGAATGATGCCGTTACTAGCTTCGATATCGGTAATGATAACTTCTGCATCATTAATATAAACCTTACTGCCATCTACTTTTACAGCAACATTTTTTCCAAAAACTGTCATAGCCTCAGTCAGGTTTACAACGTCGGAAGCCATAACTTTCCCTGCTACCACGTGATAAAGAAGGATATCAGTCAACATTTGTTTGTTTTCCGGTTTTAACAAATCTTCAAGTGTTCCCGCTGGAAGCTTTGCGAAAGCATCATCAGTTGGAGCGAAGACAGTAAAAGGTCCCTCACCCTGTAACGTTTCTACCAGATCTGCTGCCGTGACCGCTGCGACCAAAGTTGTAAATCGGCCGTCTTCAATTGCAATATCCACAATGGTCTTAGGTAAAGGAACCATAGTAGGTTCTGGTTCCGGCATGGAAGTAGGATCCACCGCAGGCATTGGCGTGGCAACCGGCGCACAAGCACCCAGAATAAGTGTTGCTAAAAGTGTAAACATAAAAAAGCGTTTCATTTTTTTCTCCTTATT
>CAZPIM010000034.1:9014-10741 GCA_964586385.1 uncultured Anaerolineaceae bacterium | reverse complement strand
GACACAGCTAAAACAATTAATTCCAACAATATCCCCATCCGCCAATAATCGCTAAACTTATAACCCCCTGGCCCCATCACTAATGTATTCGACTGGTGCCCAATCGGTGTTAAAAATGCGCAAGAAGCACCAATTGCAATTGCAATTAAAAATGGATCTATGGAAACACCCAGTCCATTTGCGATTTGTATCCCTATTGGTGCCATGAGTACAACAGCAGTGGCATTATTCACCAGGTCTGAAAGAAACATGGTTGTAACAAGTATCATGATTAATGAAAGCACATTGGGAAAAGAACTACCAATATTGAGTAATGTATTGGCAATCAGATAGGCAGCACCGGTTGTTTCTAATGCTTCCCCTACCGGTATCATTGCTCCCAGCAAAATGATGATTGGCCAATCAATCGCGTCATAAGCATCTTTAAGTGAAAGCAATTTTACAATGACCATCACGACAGCTGCTGCCACAAAAGAAATCTGGACCGGTAAGATCCCGAACGCAGATAGTAAAAGCGCTGATAGAAAAATCACCATTGAGAGAATAATTGGACGGGATTGATTAAGCCGTAAATCTCTCTCCGCCAATGGTAGGCAACCTAAGGAGGCTAACACTTCCCGAATCGTCTCGACGTGGGATTGCATAAGCAGTACATCTCCAATTCGAAAGCGAATTTTATCCATACGCGTGCCAAGAAAAGCACCTTGACGTGAAATTGCCAATAAGTTCACACCATATTGCGCTCTTAAATTCAAACTGCGGGCAGTACTTCCAACCATAACGGAGTAAGGAGAGATCACTGTTTCAACCAATTTCACATCATCTGTTTCCAGGTCTGCCTGCTCAATTTGTTTACTTCCAACCAGGTTTACCCCTGACTTTGCAATTAGAATTTTTAAATTTTCTGTATCAGCCTGAACGATCAAAATGTCGCCATTTCGAATTCTCGTCAAGGAGGAAGGTTCCAAAATCCTTTCCGCACCGCGTACAATACCAAGAATATTTAGAGATGTTTTTAAGAGAGGATTTATTTCACGTAACTGTTTGTCAATAATTGTAGCGTTTTCAGGAACATTCACCTCGGTAATGTATTTCGCAATATCAAATATTTGATTCCCGGATTCTTTGGTTCTGCGAAATGGAATCAAACGCCATCCGACCAGGGAGATAAAGAGTATTCCTGTTACCGCAACTCCTAATCCGACCAATGAAAAGTCAAACATATTAAAATTCAAACCTCTACTTTCCAGACGAAATGAAGAGGCAATAATATTTGGCGGGGTTCCAATCAATGTTGTCATTCCTCCTAACAACGAAGCAAACGCTAAAGGCATCAAA
The DNA here is from genome assembly GCA_964586385.1 of uncultured Anaerolineaceae bacterium. Lineage (GTDB taxonomy): Bacteria > Chloroflexota > Anaerolineae > Anaerolineales > Anaerolineaceae > UBA6170. The sequence goes on along the minus strand of CAZPIM010000034.1, from coordinate 9,403 downwards.
ATTTTTGAGGCAGGGATTCCCTTTTTTATTGAAATTTGCAATGCAACCGGAAGTAAAAGTGCTAAGGCACCTACATTATTCATAAAAGCGGATAGGATTGCAACGATTGTGGTGAGTGCTAGTAATTGCGTGACGATTCCCCCTTTGAGACGAAGCATTAACTGGCCAATGACTTCCACCAAACCAGAATTTTGAAGACCTTTACTTAAAACCAGGACCGCAGCAACCGTTATAACTGCCGGATTGCTAAATCCTGAAAATGTGCGCTCAACCGGGAGCAACCCAAATATGACGACAAATAGCAATGCAATTAAAGCAATTACGTCATAACGCCACTTACCAGTGATGAATAGGATCAATGTAATAAACAAAGTTCCAAGGATAACCCA
>CAZPIM010000034.1:7777-8914 GCA_964586385.1 uncultured Anaerolineaceae bacterium | reverse complement strand
TAAAAAGAAAGGGAATAGAAAAATGCCAAAATTCGAACGTGAAGTTGAAATTGACGCACCTGTTGAAAAAGTATGGAATGTGATCATGGATCCAAATCGTTGGCAACAGTGGCTACCAGGTATTGATGATGATGCAGTTGTGACAACCAACCGCGCTGACTCAGGTATCGAATGGATGAGTGGCGAGAAGAAAGGTCGCGCATCGATTACCCAATCAGAACCAATGAAAAGACTCGAAATTATGACTCAAGTTGGAGATGATAAGGATAGCCATATGTTTAAACTACGACCCAGTGGTGGATTTTTTGGGTTAAGTGACGACGAATGTAAAGTGGAATACACATTAGATACCCTGATGGGTGGTGGAATTCTCGGTAACTTTATAGCTGGTGGGAATCCCAAAGACGCGATAAGAGTCAAAAGGGCAATGATTTTGTTAAGAAAATTAGTTGAAAGTCTTTAATAAAAATTCAAAATCGCTTATCCTTTTTGATTATGATATCTACTGGGCTTCTTCAAAAAATTAAATATCGAGACTTTTCCAAACATATTTTACAAAAAAAATAAGGAGAATAAAAAATGAATCTTTTTGCACTCATTATTGTAGGGCTAATCGCCGGATATCTGGCATCCAAGATTATGAAAACCAATACTGGTCTATTCACAGAAATGATCCTGGGAATTGTCGGCAGTATTTTGGGCGGTTGGCTGACACAATTGTTATTTGGTGTAGACCTGGTCGGTGCTATTAATCTAACCAGTATTGTCGTATCCTTGATTGGTGCGATTATTGTAATTGCACTTTACCGGTTTTTGCGAAAAAAGAAATAACAAACAAACCGAATAAATTTAAACTTAATAATTTTCAACACTAAACAAAAAAGCAGATGGCTTGTTTAAAGAATCCATCTGCTTTTTGTATTGAGCAAATGGAAGTTCGATTCGTAAAAAAAATTATTTTACTTATCAGCCATGTTTCAATCGAGTTTAAAGCAAAATCATTCATTGCTACCACAAAATGTTGAGAATGATCTATTTATTGTTTTAATAGTACATAAATTAACAATTTTCAATTTATGTACTGTTTTATTAGTAAAATTAATATTTTCGGGGTATAATAACCCTGTTAAATCATAC
>CAZPIM010000034.1:0-7677 GCA_964586385.1 uncultured Anaerolineaceae bacterium | reverse complement strand
AATGTCAATACCTTGAGTTTAATCGAGAACGGGAAGTCGTCCCCTTCGGTTGGCACATTACAACAACTGGCTCTCACGCTGGATGTTCCAATAAGCAAATTCTTTGAATCCGAACAGACCGAAAAGCAGATCGTCTTCACACCTGCAAATCATCGCCCGCAGTCAGCTTTTGGTAGCACACAAATGCAAAATTTGGGGAAGGATTTGCATGGTAGTGTAGTCCAACCCTTTGTGGTCACTCTCAATCCCGGCATGGGGAGCGGGGATCAAATGATCGTTCATACCGGCCATGAATTTGTCTATTGCCTTATTGGAACGATCCGATATCAAATTAACCAGGAGGAATACGTTTTAAATCCTGGAGATAGCCTGGTGTTCGAATCTCATTTACCGCATTGTTGGGAAAATGTCAGTGAAAATATTGCTCAATTATTGCTTGTATTGTATCCATCCGATGAGAGAGACGCCCTGGGTGGTCGTCATTTCTCATTGGCATATATCAAAAAGGAGATTTCAATGAAAATCGCAGTTATAACCGATGATGGAAAAACCATCAGCCAACATTTTGGAAGAGCACCCTATTACATGGTATTTACAATTGAAGAAGGAAAGATTATTGAGCGTGAAATGCGTGACAAAATCGGTCATCAGCATTTTAAATCTGAACCTCATGAAGTGAGCCATGACGATCCAAATCACGGCAAGGACGCTGATTCCCACAAGAAGCATACCAGTATGGCAGAAGCAATTGCTGATTGCAAAGTAGTTCTGTGTGGTGGAATGGGTATGGGAGCTTATGAGAGTATGCGCCAACTCAAAATTCAACCCATCGTAACTGTTTTAAGAGATGTTGAAGCTGCGGCACAAGCCTTCATCGATGGAAAATTAGTTGATCACACAGAATTGCTTCATTAATTTCTATATTTGATCAATATACTGAGGAGAGGTAAATGCGAACCACTCATGAAGAACTGCAATTAATCCTGGAATTGCACAAAAAATTTTTATCCGGTGATCCTGCGGGTAAAAAAGCTGTGTTGCAAGACGCTGAACTCTACGCAGCAAATCTAGCATATGCGAATTTGAGTCATGCTGATTTAATCAACACAAGTTTCAAAAGAGCATTGCTTTGGGGTATCAATCTGGAAGGTGCAATCATCAATGGCGCAAACATGAAAAGAGCCATGCTGGAAGATGCAATTCTTAAAAATGCCCAAATGGTTGGTGTGTTCTTGAAAAATGCAAATCTGAATAATTCTGATCTTTGTGGTGCAAACCTCTCTCAGGCAAATCTTGATGATGCCAGTCTGGCTGGTGCAAAATATGATGAAAAAACAATTTGGCCAGAGGATTTTGATCCAATATTACACGGTGCAATTTTTCAAAAATCTGATTAAGTACAGACAGACTAGATTATTGTATATGAAAAATAATAATTTTTATTTAACGCCGGAATGAAGAAAACTTTGAACAAAATGGCGTTGAAATACTAAGAATGCAATCAAGAGAGGTGCGACCACGATTAATGTAGCTGCAGATAAAAGGGACCACTGGGCACCGATTTCTCCCAATTGGGTAAACCGCACCAGCCCTGCCGTTAATGGCCGGCTGGCATCGCTGTTTGTGATAACTAATGGCCACAAAAATTCATTCCAGTGCCAGGTGATCGAGGATAATCCAAAAGCGATTAAGGATGGTAAAGATGGCGGCAGATAGATATGGATGATTAATTGCCACCATGAACATCCGTCGATAACACCGGCATCAACCAGATCACGCGGGATATCCATAAACGCCTGACGCATTAAGAAGACTCCAAAAGCTGATCCAAAATAGGGCAACGCAATTGCAAGCCTGGTATCAAACAGACCCAATTGCCGGATCGTGGAAAAATTTGGTGCCAATAATGCTGTGGTTGGGATCATCATTTGCAAAAGAATAAAAAAGAATAAAAACTTTTTTGATTTAAAACGATAATTTGCAAATGCAAATCCACCCAGTACAATGGTGACGATCTGGACTACCAGGATCAATAAAACAATGATAATGGTATTAATGTAATATTGACCAAAAGGTGCCAATGACCAGGCGCGAAAATAATTAGCCAGTGTCAACCCGCTACCAAACCATACATCCCCAATTTTTAGAGGTTCTGTGGCTGGACGAAACGAAACAACCAATGCCCAGGCAATCGGAATTGTCCAGAGAATAGCCAGAACTGCGGTGCCACCTGTAACTAACCAACTCCCTAAGCGATTTATTAATTTTTGGGAACTATTGTGATTTTTCATTTTTCCTCTTTTTCAGAAACAAGGAAATTTGTGACAGTGAAAATCAATAAGACGATGATGAAAATCACAGTTATTGCAGAAGCCAATCCAATGTTCTGGTTTTCAAACCTCTCCTGCCAAAGTTGGAAAAGCAGTACTGTGCTTGCCTGACTTGGTCCCCCGGTTGTCAGGACAAAGATATGGTCGACTGTCCGAAACGCGTCAATAAAGGCGATTGTGGTGATAAAAACGGTAGCTCGTTTTAACAAAGGGAATGTGATCTTCAATAAAATTTGCCACCAGTTTGCCCCATCCAGTTGCGCAGATTCAAAAACTTCTCCGGGTAAATTCTGTAGACCGGCAAGATAAAAAATCATGTAATACCCGGAATTTTTCCAGATTGCAACAATAATAATCGCTAATAATGCCAAATTTGGATTCCCGGTCCAATTCTCAGCTCCCTGGTAACCAAAAAATCGCAAGCCTGAATTGAGTAATCCGTAACCCGGTGTAAAAAAGAATAACCACAGCGTGGCAGCTGAAACCATTGGCAGGACCATCGGGTAAAAGAAGGCTAAACGAAAAACACCCCGGACAAGGAGCTTCCGATTGATTAATAAGGCAAATATTAATCCAAGAAAAATACTGACCGGAACTGTACCTATCACATAATACAGGGTATTTTTGATCACCCTGAGAAAATTTGGATCGGTAAAAAGGTTTACATAATTATCCAAGCCGATAAAGGTTGGTTCTCGAAATTTGGCGATGTTCATTCTTTGAAGGAAGAAACTCTTGTATATCGAAAGCAAAACCGGCCAGGCTGTGAATAGTGCGACGAAAAAGAATGTTGGAAAGATTAATAAGTATGGTGCAATCGAATTCCGCTTTTTGGGGTTGGGAGGTACCAAACTACTCATTTATCATTCTTTCTTATGCAAGGGGGGCGATTTTTGATATCGCCCCCTGATTTAATTGTAGTGACTTTTTTCTTTATTGGCAGAAAGGAACCAAAGCAGCTTCAGATTCGGATTGTGCGGCATCCATTGCTTCTTGTGCAGTCATTTCCCCATTGAATGCTTTTTGAATATAGCTATGGAAAATCGTTCGCACCTGGCCAAGATTTTGGATTGCTAATTCACCTTCAGCAAATTGGATGGCATCACGTGCCTGAAGTGCCTGAGGTACATTGGCAACATATGCAAGCATTGCGTCTGTTTCGTAAGCACTTTGTCTGCTGGCAATGTATCCGGTTTGGATGCTATAATCTGCGGCCAATTCGGGGGAGGTTAAGAACTCGATCAGTTTCCAGGCAGCATCTTTTTGTTCTTGCGGAGCACCTTTAAGAATGTAGAAATTACCACCACCGGGAACACTGGCATAGGATCCTTCTTCTTTTCCCGGATAAGCCATCACACCGACTTCAAAATCGGATTGGGCAAGAATACCGGTAAGGCTACCCGTTGTGTGAGCAATCATTGCAGTTGCGCCACTACTAAAATCGGCGGCATCTGTTGCCCAGGAAGCCTGAACACCTTCCGGCATCGCGCCATATGTTTTTGAAAGGTCAATGTAATATTGAACAGCTTCGACCACTTTTGGATCATTGAATGCTACTGTACAATCATCGACGAAAATATTCTGACCATTTCCAATCGCAAGCGGTTGGAACAACCAGTATGGCCAATCTGATGAGAAGTGCAAACCCCAATTTGTGGCATCACCTTCTTTTACAGTCAATGCTTTTGCAGCATCTGCCCAGGATTGCCATCCCTTTGGCGCTTCAAGACCGGCAGCTTTGAATTGATCTACGTTGTAATATAAAACAACAGCACTGCGTTGAAAAGGAATACTCCAAAGCTGGTCGTCGTAATATGAATTGGACATAAAGGCTGGCAGGAAATCATTGAGATAGTCTTCCCCATTCTCCATTTGGGCAACATATTCATCCATCGGAGCGATATAGTCAGCATTAATCAGGTCATTAAGACTGGTAGCCAGGAGAACTGCTAAAGCAGGCGGCGTTCCACCACCATCGATCGTAGTTTGAATGGCAGTTTGCACATCAGCATAACCACCTGAGAAAACAGGTTCGACGGTGATATACGGGTATTCTGTTTGAAATTTCTCGATATAACCATTTAATATCGCCGCAATTGGAGCATCCACCGCAACAGGATAAAAAACCTGTATGGTGACGGGATCCATCATTGGTTCCTCAGTTGGGACAATTTCCGCAGTTGGCGCAACCGCTTCTTTGGTCGGTTCAACAACAACTTCGGTGGGTTGTACTTGTTCCTCTGTTGGCTCAACTGTGGCAGCAGGACCACAAGCAGCCAGCATGGCAACCAGTACGATAACAATAAGGGAAAACTTTAAGGTGCGCATTTTTCATATCCTTTCTAAATCAGTTAAAACGTTTAATTCGCGCGAATCATTCGCACAATATTTAGTTCGATAATATTTGAGTTAAAACAAATCTTACTGTAAGCAAGCGGCTGGTTATTTTGTTTAAAAATTGTCGAGCGAACATTTAATACCGGTGTACCCGTTTCCAATTCAAGGTATTTTGATACATGAGGTGAAAGTGCAGCTGCACGTATATGCGACTGAATATGATGTAAAGAAATACTGAGAGATGCAGACAAAAATTGAACCATATTTCCATCAAAGTTTTCCCATTTAATATCCTTAAATTCCGGGGAAGGATTAATGAAATCTTCAATATAGATTGCTGGTTGTTTATCCGCTAAGACAACCCTCTTGATGCAAAATATTTTTGTCGAAGGAATTGATGAAAATTTCTCGTGAACATCAATTGTTGTCTTCTCATATTTCATTGAAAGAGTTTTAAATCCTGGAGTAAATCCACTCTCTTTAATCATTTGGGCAAAAGGCAAAAAGTCGTTTAATGAATCACGGATCATCGGTGACCGGGAAACAAAGGTACCAATTCCATGACGTCGTGTAATCACCCCCTGATTTTCCAATTCGACATATGCTTCCCGAAGCGTATTCCTGCTAACCCCTAACGTTTTTGCTATATCGGTTTCTGATGGAAGTTGATCCTCAGATTTCAACTGGTTCACTTCAATGAAATTGAGCAAATAAGCTTTTACTTGTTTTAAACGTGTATTCGTGTTTATAACATTATTCATGATTTCTTTTCTTTTTTTGGGGAATAACTGGGATTAGTTGTTGGACGTCCAACAACTAAATAGTATAATAAATATGATTGATTGTCAATAGTCATTTTTAATTTCAAATGAAATTTAATTTGACTGATCGACAAATGATCATCCCCCTTCTTAGAACCAATATTAAATCCGGAAAGGAAAATAAATAAATGGACGAAAACCCGATCTTTAATATCATTCTTTTAATCGCCAGGCCAGGTGCGGGAAAAAGCGAAATCATCGATTATCTAAAACAGACTCCCCTGGAAGAACGAATAAGCCGGTACCATGTGGGCAAGTTCAAAGAAATCGATGACTTCCCGATGTTATGGACATGGTTTGAAGAGGATGAAATCCTTGAAAAAATGGGTTATCCCCGATTGCATTCAGATTCGAACGGATATTTTCTCGAGCAACATTTTTGGGATCTATTGATAAAAAGAATCGGTTTGGAATACCAAAAAAACGTCCGGGATATCCTGAATTATGAGCAATCTTATACTACCATTATCGAATTTTCACGTGGAAAAGAACATGGCGGATATCGATCTGCTTTTTCCCACTTATTGCCAGAGTTACTCCCTAAGATGGTGACTCTTTATATCGATGTAACCTGGGAAGAATCGTTGCGAAAAAATCATAAGCGCTTTAATCCAAATAAACCGGATAGTATCTTAGAACATGCGTTACCTGATTCTAAATTGGAACGACTTTATAAAGAAATTGACTGGATTGAAGTCAGCAAAAAAGATCCAAGTTATTTATCTATTCAGGATGCGCTTGTGCCGTATGTTGTGTTTGACAATTCTGATGATGTTACAACACAAAAAGGTGATATATTGGGAGACCGACTTGAAAAATCATTAAATCAATTGTGGAAAATTTATAAAAATAAAAAATAAATGAAACCGGATATTATTTTCTGGTCTTGTGTAAAATTAGTTTTTTCCTCGGAAAACCTGTGCGATTCCACACCTGCAACTCACCAAATTCCCGGGATCAATCGAAAACGCACCTGACTTGCATAGGATTGATAACCTTCCAATTCTTTTTGCAATGTTTTATCTTCAAGGCTTGTGCGGATAACCAATACAATTGTCAACATAACTGCCGGTATAAATGCCCAGGATGAATCCAGAAATATCGGTGTTGCCAGAAAATAAATCAATGAACCGGCATATCCAGGATGACGAATCATGCGATAAGGACCTGCAGAGACAACCTGATGACCGCGATCTGTCTGAATTCTTACCACACCTGAGAAATAACGATTCTCAATCAAGGCGTAAGATGCCAAAGCATATCCAGCTAAAATTAAGCACAATGAAATGACTTTTAACGTCATATTGAATGCGTTTGACCAGTTAAATAATTCATCCAACCCTGCTACGAGCGGTATCAAACCACTGCCAATTCCTACCAGAGGAGAGAGCAGTTTGTCCCAAGGTTTCGCATCGTCAAGTTGCATAAAACGGGATCGCTCGACCAACACGTCCGGATTGCGACGAGCAGCCAATGCGCGGCTCACGGCAAAGGAAAATATATTCAATAAAAAGAAAACCCAGGCTTCCCACCAACGCCAATGCCGTGAGATTAGTAAGGGTAAAAATGGGACGACCAATATAGCAAATAGAAATAAGGGTATATATTTCAATGAAACTTTCTTACGATTTTGATTATCCATTTTTTTCCTTTCATACTGCCCGGAGAAAATTGAAAAGAGCGAGTAATTAGTTCCACTATTAATATATATCTATAATTCAAAAAAGTTAAATAAATTTCAAAAAAAAAACAAAGAGAATGGATGCAAATTTAATTTTGCGCCATTCTCTTTGATATCTTTTTATGTCAATCCGAAAATTTATATTATGATATTAATTTTTCCATCATTCACAGGTGATATACCGTCGTTATTTCTGAAAGAACAACTCTCTTTCCGGTTTTCTGGATAAATATTTGGCACCGTAAACGAAAATGACAACAACGACAATCACAAAAAGGCTTGGACCGGCAGTCATATAAAATAACATTGGAGGCATCAGACTAACCAAACCTGTAATCAAGGTTCCGGTTAGATTGAAGGAAAAATGTGCCAAAGTTGTAATAATTAAACTGCCTTTGGTGTTGTTATATAACCAGGTGGCATAGATTGTCTGTGTAACAACTAAAACCAGATAAATTGGAAACGGGATCGTCATCTGAGTTGCACCAGTCAAAAAGAAGAGAGGTAT